>JAQUQK010000021.1:0-7876 GCA_028716125.1 Thermoplasmatota archaeon
TTTCCGCAGTTCCAGACAACTTCATGGAAAGCCTGGTGCGACTTCGACAAGGAATATGGCTTTTTTGCGGAGCAAGGGAGCAAAAGCAGAATTGATGCACTTTCCGGTTTCGAGTATCGTTCAACAAGGCGGCGCCTGAATCTTTCAATCTCTGGGCGGTAAATCGATTCCTTTGAAGATGCAAGCATTTGCTTCTGGCGCACGACTGGGAAATTGCTTTCCTGCCAGTCGTAAAATCGGTAATCCAGATGGCGCAAAATTGCGACCATTCCCGGTTTTGACCTTACGCGCTGCTCTACAAGCTCGCGCAAGTTTCCCGAAGAAATTGCGCTCTGGACGCGCCTGCATTCCGAAAGCGCCGCGAAATAGTTATGGTGCAGGATGCTTTCAAAATCGTGCTCTTTCGAACTGGCGCAGGCAGGACAGTTGCAGGGCTTTTGCGTAATTTCATCCTTGTGGACTTTTCCGTCTGCAAAAAGATAAAACCCGGCACGTGCATTTTCTATAAGCGTAGAAGAATCGAATATATCTATTCCGCAGTATGCCAGAAGCGCAATTGTCGATGGCTCTCCAAGGCCTTGCGCATAAACCGGAATCTGGGTGCTTATTGATTTTTTCAGTTCGGCAACAGATTTTGAGAAATTTCTTGGATTGTCAAACAGCTCATGCGCATGGCGGAAAACGCACAGGTTTTCAAAAATCGCGGTGTTCTGCGCATCTGCGCTTGCGGGCAAATTCTCACCGTTGTCGATTGTAGCATCAGCACTTTGCGGCGCTTTGCTGGATGCAAAAACACTTCCGGCGTTGAAGAAAAACGGCTTTGGAGTATTGATTTCCTTGTCTGAAATTACTGCTTCTCCTTCTGGAAATTCAGTAAATCTTCCAGTTTGAATGAAAATCATATTCGGCGTTGAAATTTCGTCTTTTGCCGTCTTTATTTTTCCTGCGCGCCCGTTGCAGTCGCGCTTCTCAATTTGAAATTCAATCATTTAATCCTCAGTCGTAAGAGTCAAGTCTTCTATTCATCCTCTGAAGGCCAATTGCGTTTTCAAAGGAAATTTCTCCCTTGAGCACCCGTTCGGCAAGCATTTTGGAAATAGTGACGTCACCAGTGGCTTCGCGGCTGCGTCTCTGCATGTCCCGTATCTCGCCATCGGTGGGAATTATCTCCACATACTGGCGCGGTATTCTTATTCCGGGATGCATTGCAATTCGCATTGCCGACTCTACATCGGTCTCGCCGTCAACCGTCGTATGCTCTTCGTTGACGACCTCTACCTGGACTCCTGACATGGAATCGAATATTGCGTTAATAATCTGGTTGCGAAGAAGGTGTGCGCCGTGCCCCAAACGAATGAGGTAATTGTCGGAGCGGAATTCGCCGACTATGCCCTGAAGGGCGCGCCTTGTTTCCACAAAAATTGGATGCTCGGTATGGACAAGCTCGCCGTCGGCAATTACCGCAATTCCGGGGCGCTCGCCAGGGTCGACGCCGATTATCACATTGGAGTATTTCGCCTTGCCGCGAAGCATCTGGATTGCAGCCTCTATCGCATCGTGGAAATTCTTGCCGTCGCATGCCACTTTTTTTGCAAAATGCACCTTTGCATACTCCTTGGATGTAGTGATGATAACGCCAACGTTTGACGGTATTGGTTCGCGCATGGAAAAGCTCAGGAACGTCATCTTGCGGTCGCGCAATCTTCTTGCCAATTCATAGTATATCGAAAAATTGTCGGTTGCTATCCCTAGGACCTTCACGACCTCTAATTCAATCCGTGATAAAAACTTTTATCGTAGTAATCAATGCCAAACCGTTACTATGCCAATAATCAAGACTCCAATCGGAATAGTCGATCCCGCGACAATTGAAAAACTGCGCTCTTCCCTGGACCCAAGTTACGGGAACACAATGATAGAGCAAGAGTGCGAGAAAATACTCGTGATAAGGACGCCAGTGCCTGATCCTGACCCAGTAAATGATCTGGAAAGGGGAGTCGCACAGCTTGACAATTTCGACATAAAAGTGGACAGGATAATCCTTTTGGGAACGGAGCAGTCGATAAGCATTGACGGCACCACCGCGTCGATAGTCCTCGAAAGGATGAAGAAAAATCCGCTGAGGAACAAATACAAGATGGCAAAAAGCGAATATTGCCCTCCCGCGCCGTCGGCTGCAAAAACCCCTGAACCGGTTTTGCGCAAGGATTCCGCATTCAGGCAGGAAGACGAGTTGATACGGCAAAATATACAGGACCGTTCGGAGTGGCATTACGCGCCGTCAAAGCCGCTGCAGCCGCAGCTTGACGCGCAAAATACGCAAGCAGCCATTGAACCCGCTACTGCCGCAATCTCGGACGAAGTGCTTGAGGGCGCGCTTAGGGAAAAAGGATTCATGATATTCGAAATCTCGCTTGGCCAAAATGGGCCGATTACCCGAAACTCTGAAGGAGTAAAGACGGGCGTCATTGCCGCAAGGAAAGGCAAATATCCTGAAAAAATGCTTTTGCGTTTCTACGATTCTTGCTCGGGATACGACGTGGAAAAGGCATCGACCGTCGCGGATGCGCTTGACGTAAATTTCTGCCTTATGGTCTACGAAACGATTGATGCAGGGGCAAAAACCCAGGCGCTCGGCAAGAAGGTCGAGCTTGTATCCAGAAGCGGCCTGAATGGCTTCCTCGAGATGATATGAGAATAAAAACGGAATGCCTTCCCCTAGATGATCTTCTTGGCGGCGGAATAGAAAGCGGAATAATGACCGAGGTATATGGAGAAGGCGGCTCGGGAAAGACGAACCTCTGCCTCCAGCTAGCCAGGAACTGCGCCCGCAATTCAAAGGTTTTCTACATCGACGCGGAAGGAGTTTCAATAGAACGATTCAAGCAAATATGCGGAAAAGAATTTGAGGAACTTTCGAGAAACGTCCTGTTTTACAAGGTCCATTCGCCGGAAGAGCAGGAAAAGGCGGTTGCTGAAGCGATAAAGCTCATGCGAAACGGAAGCGCGGGGCTTGTGGTCCTCGATTCCGCCGTAATGCACTACAGGCTAACAGGCGACGAAAACGACTCCGACAATACGAAGAATCTACTTTTGCAATTGCGAAAACTTATGGGGAATGCGATGGAAAAAGACGTTCCGGTTATCCTAACAAACCAGGTTTATACAGACGTTGCATCAAATACAATGCGCCCGATATGCGAATTTTCGGTAGGTAATCTATCCAAGGCGATATTGTCTCTTGGCAAACTTCAAAACGGAATACGCACGGCAACGATAATCAAGCATCGTTCCCGGCCCGAAGGCGCAATCGCCAGGTTCAGGATCACCGAGAACGGGCTTGAGTGAGTTTCTTCTTTTATGCTTCGTCAACTACCGCACTGAGTTTGTTTTCAATCTTGGAGCAAGTCCAGAAAAACTTTGCGGGCACGCTCCTTCCCGCGGGCACGGAAACCCTCTTTGAGCCGCGCAATTCATCGTTCACGTACAGCTTGACTGTTGCCTGCGCATCCGCGAGGTCCTCATTCTTCACGAATATTTCCGTCCTTACGCCGTCCTTCGGCTGCGGCCTTTGCGGTTCGTTGGTTATTCCATAAACCTTCAGTTTCTTGGCAAACCTGTCAACAAGCAGGGTTTTTGTCATCGCCGACGCAGTCTTGCCTGTGCTGACGATTTTTCCGATAATTATTATTTCCGCCTCGTCGCCAATTTGTGCGGCCTCGAGCGGCTTTACTGTTATGCTCAGATCCTTTGATTCTCCGCCGTTCAGGTGGAAACTGTCGTAGTCCGCCTGCGCCTGCCACCCCGAAGGTATTTTGGGAATTGAGATTTGCACATCTGCCCAGGCTTTGCCCATGTTCTCTACGCGAACGTTGTATATTACCCCGCCGCCTTGAACGACTTCCCTCCGGAAGCGGTCGCATACAATTCGTATCGTGGTGTTTTTCTTTGCAAGGAACCTTATGAGAAGATAGAACAGCACGAGGAGGAATACTGCCAATGCCAGCCACGGTATCAGCGGGACTATCAAAAGCAAAGGATTGTCGGCTTCAACCGGAACGATTACCTGCTGGGTGCTGCCTTTCAGGACAGTGGTAGGAATTGTCACGACTTTTTCCTCAAATGCGCCGCCGCTCTTTAGCATTTTGCAGCGTATTTTTACATTGTAGACTCCTTCGCTTGCATCCGCGGGAACTGAAATCTTTACGGATTTGGAAATTGAGGAGTATGCGGGAATTTCAACAGTTGCGCCGCCCATGTCGAGGGGCCAGCCGCTCGGAACTTCTCCGGATAATGTAAACGTTGCATTGGTATTCCCAAGATTCTTGATTATTATGGAATATACTGTGGTTTTGTTCTGCTCGACGCTCTTGCCCGTTATGCTTGGAATCTCAAAGCTTTCGATTGCATTCACAGTTGCAGTGAGGCTGATTGAAGCTTCGCTTCCTGGTATTATCCCTATTGGATCGTTTGCGCTGCTTGACGTTCCAGTGACCGTAAGCGAAAATTCGAATCCTGCTGGCGCCTGCTCCGGCGCTTTTACAATCACAACGGCCTCGCCGGATGCTCCGGCGTCAAGGTCCATCGACTGCGGCGTTATGGATGCGTTCCAGCCGTCAGGGGTGCCCGAAACCGAAAGGGTCACGGAAGACTGCTGAAGCGTTGGAATTGTTCCGCCGTTTGTGACTGTTATAATATATTGGCAAATGCCTGCCGGATCAACAGACTGGGTGTTGTTTGCGCAGGCAAGCGAAATAGGGTTTGCCTCCGGCAACTGGGCTTGAACTGGCATAGAAACTGCAAATACAGAAAGCATCATGGCTATGCATATCAAAGATGAAATCCCATTTAGTCGCATCGCGCATCCCCATAATGGCATCTCGTTTGTTTTTTAAATAGTTTCTCAAAAGCTGGAGGAACGTCAGAAAAAGACGAACTTTACTTTTTGCCGTGCTTCTTGCAGATTTCGACGAAATTCTCGAAAAATTTGTCGCCGGATTCCGTATGCTCCACTTCAGGATGGAATTGTATGCCGTAAAGCGGGCGGGTCTTATGGCGCATTATCTGGATTGCGCAATCTTTCGAGTGAGCCATGTTCTTAAACGTGCCCGGAAGTACTGAAACCTCATCATTATGTGATGCCCACACTGTGATTTTTTCCGGAATTCCTATAAGGAGCCCATCATTTTTGTCGTCTATGGTCAGCAACACTTTTCCAAATTCGGGAACCTTGCCCGGCTCGACCTTGCCCCCAAAGTGGCGTGCCATGAACTGCTCACCGGCGCAAATGCCCAGAACCGGAAGGCCCGACTCGATGTACTCAGCGCACCTGCCGAGGGAATCTGATAATCCGATGCGGGGAGCGCCGCCGGAAAGCACGATGCCCGATGGATTCAATTTCAAAACTTCGGGAAGCGGGGTGTCGTTGGGAATGATTTGCGCATCAATTCCAAGGTCGCGGAGAACGCGCCATTCCCTGTGCGTCCACTGGCCGCCGTTGTCGACGACGAGAATCTTCATGGGCGGAGAATCGGGTAATGGATAATATTGGTTGCGATTTGGAAGTGAATAAGATTGAGAAAAATCACTTGCTCTGCTTTCTTACGGATGGCACAGTGTCAGGGGCATTTTCCACCTTTGGCTTTGTGTCGCGCATTCCGGCAAGCGACTTGGCGGATTTCGGGTGGTATCTTTTATGGGCGGCGCAATACTTGCTTCCTTCTCTTGCAATGTTCTTGCACTGTATTCCGTCCTCGGTCACGGCTGCGCACTGGACTTTACCGCCGCCGCTTTCCGCATCATTTTCAGCCAATTTTCCCAGAACTGCTGGCGCGACATCCTTCGCCGCTTCGGTTTTTGGCGCAGTGTTCATCAACTCCATAATTGCGCCAGCAGTCGGCGGCTGATATCCTTTATGTGCTATGCAGTATTTGCTTCCCGCTCTTGCGGAATTGCGGCATTGCCCGCCGGAATCCGTAATTGCTGCGCACTGCGGGCGGTATTTTTTCCCCTCCTCTTCGGGCTTTTCCTTCTTTCTTAGGAACGGCAGCCCGGTTTTCCTGTTCACGCCGACGACGCGCCCCTCCGGCATAGGAGCCACATGTCCGCTGACTGGCTTATGCTTTGAGAAGAAGTATATCTCGACTTCTCCGCCGTTCTTAAGCTTGACTTTACGGGCATACAGGGTGTAATCGCCGTGCTTGAATGGGATTTGCGGCGCGGGTGGCGCTTCCGCCTTCACTTCCTTTGGTTTTTTCCCGCTCTTTCTCAAGAATGGCAACCCTGTCTTATTGTTTACTCCGACTTCATACCCTTCCGGCATCGGCGACTGTTTTCCGCTCTTTGGCTCATGCTTTGAGAAGAAGTATATCGTCCTGACACCGCCGTTTTTGAGTTTTACGTCTCGGGAATAAAGAGTGTAATCGCCGTATTTGAAAATCTGCGGTTCTTCCTTGGGGGTGCATTCAGGAACATTCTCGGGCTTTACAGGAATCGCGGGCATCGGAATCTCGACTTTCAATACTGTGCTATTGGCTGAAAGATGGTATTTCGTGCCGCAGCCGCTGCAGTAAACGTCGCGGGGCGCGGACGGATTCACCAATTCCACTCTCTCGCTGCACTCGGAACACGTGAATGCGACGTGCTGTTTAGCAACCGGCATGTGCCACATCTTCGGCTCGCCAAGAACTGACTTCTTGACCAATATCGCGCCTTTGCTGGTGTTTGCCAGTATTGTTCCCGAGCTGCTGCCGCCCTTTATGACCATGGCATTGATCACGTGCGCATCCTGCGGCAATTCCTCTTTAATATAGTTCAAAGCCCATTCCGGAATCTTCTCTGTCACGTCATCGCTCCTTGTCGTAAACTACGGTTTTTTTATCCTGCGGCCCTTGACTGCTCTTCCCGATTTCGTGGCATTCTTCCACAACGTATGTGCGCTGGTATCCAATGATATACAGCAATATCAGAAGGAAAATAAAAACAAGATATGCAATAATCAGCGGAACAATCAGCGCCGAATCATTATACACAAAGTCCAGTATTGCGGCGATTATGAAAAATGCATTTATAACGTAGCTCCACTTGAAAAGTATCCGCACGGTTGACTTCTTCATATCCTATATCTCCTGAATAGGCCAATGCTTGAGATTAGCGTACCGCCTGCAAACAGTCCTGCCCCGGAATATACCTCGATCCCTTTCGGCAGGCCGCCGCCCGCAGAACCGCTGCCGTTGTCATTGCCGTTCCCGTCTCCATCGCCGCCCCCTCCATTCCCGGTGTTATTTGCGCCGCTCGGGTAAACGGTGATCTGATATGTGTAATGATAATTTGAAACCGTGGAGTTGTTATACCATGATTCGTCTGAATCGGGTATGCCGTTCCCGTTCAAGTCCAGAATCTGGATCTTCATCGACTCGATTCCCGAAGCCGCCGACTCCGAATCATAGCGCATCCAGGTCAGAACATCAAGCCCGTCTGCAGTCACCGTTAGTTTTATCGTGCGGTTTGCCCTAAGAATAAAGCCGTCGCATTCAAGCGTGAAACTCTCCTTTTGCGGCAGCAGCGACTGAATGCTGAGCTGCCTGCTCTGCTTGGCAATTAGGCTCGTGGCTCCGTTTTGATCCACGTCGCTGAGTTCCACGGTGAAATCCACCAATGCCTCGACATCGACCGAAAAGTAAAGTCCCACAGTCGCGTCACCGATAATTGCACTGTCCTTTTCCCAAACCGAGTTGTAATACCAGCTCATGGTGTTGCTGCTTAGTCCCAAGCCTTCAAGGAGAGGGACGAAAATCGCCTGCGATTCTGTTGTGCCGGAAACAGTCATACCCATCAACTGGACTCCCTTAATGTTGGTTTTCGGCACGTCGCCCTT
>JAQUQK010000021.1:7976-14773 GCA_028716125.1 Thermoplasmatota archaeon
ACGTATCCAAGGCGCACCAACTCGTTCTTTGCGTGCATCAGCGCCTCTCCCACGGTTTCGTTGTTCTCTATTAAATATTTGAAAAAGAGGTAGTTCAGGCCGGGGCCGTTCCTCGGCTCATATTCAGAGGCGGGCGTGGATGGGAGTTTGTCGTATGATCCCATCATGAGGCGCGTCGAGGCAATATATGTAGCGGCGCCCTTGGAAAGCATTTCATAAAGGAATGACTTGCTCTTGTCTATCTTCGCGCCGAAATACTTGTCTATGCAGCCCATGTGGCAGCTTCCGATGAAATAGACGCACGGGTTCATCGGAACGAGCTGGTCGTACCAGAGAGTTACGGTGCCTTCAGGGCAGCCGTGGTCCATCGCTACTGAGATGAAGTTCGCTTTCGCGAAATCCGCCGCGAGATACGGTCCCGAAGGCGCATCCTCGAAGCCCCAAACAAGCGCATTTGCCGGATATCCGCACAGCTTCGAATACAAAAAGTCATCCTGGACATCAAATTTCGAGTTCCTGAACATTTGGAAAGCACTGAGTTCGGAATCGGGGGACATATATTCAGTTTGCACTCCATGGTACGTTATTGCATTGTTGTTCCAGTCATTTCCAAGAATTACGTTAGAACCAATATCCGCATCAGCAGGATATGTTTTCGACGACAGCGTGGAATTGTAGTCTTTCATCCTGTAAAAATAATTGCAGATGTCGCTCAAGTTACGGCCGACAACGCGCCCTACTGAAAGTTCGAGCGTGAAGTCGTTGCCGTCCGTGCTTGCATAATAATTGTCGGAAGGGATCGGTCCGTCATCGTCGCACCATTCTTCTTTTCCCGAGTACTCCTTGCTGCTCTTGTATTCCTGCCCCACGGCATAGCAGTCGCCCATTATGCAGATGAACTTTATCGGCATCTGCTTTCGCGCGAAAACTTCCATCGCGTTTGAGATCTTTGATCTGGCATAGTTGGGATCCTGTCCCGCAAGAACGACCGCCCCGCCATTCTCGGATGCAAACAGGGGCGCAAAGCATGAAATGTATGGGGTGGCAAACTTGCTTGTCCTGTTGTCAGCCGGATTTGCAACCGCGAGGTAGTCTATTGCAAGGCCCTGCCGGGAGGCCTCATCAGCGATGGCTTCCCAGACCTGCGATTCGTTTCTCAGGTTCATTCCAACCCGATAATATATATTTCCAACCGAGATTGTTCTTGATCCTGATGCGCCTATCCTCCACAGCGCCTCGTTTGTAGTGTTTCCGTAATAAAGAAGCGGGGCCCCGAGCAGAACTGCAAGAGGCGATGCAAGAAGGGCGTTTTCGTAAGAGTCGACCACGACCGCGCTCGAATTCGATCCTTCCCAGAATGCCAGCGCTATCTGCGACGAGAAAAGGGAAGCATCGGAAGCTTCCGCCATAATTGCGCCGTTTCCGCCTTCGCCAAATGTGACGTTCTGGCCGAAGATTTTCTCTGCCGGAGCAAGAACTGGAACCGCCATGTATGCGCTTTCGGGAAGGGATATCGATGCATATTTTTCAAAATCTATCTTTTGAATTGAGAACGAGTCGGGCTTTTCAACGACAATGCCCGGATGATGATGTGGATGATTGTCCGATATGCAGCCAGAGAGCGAGATGGCAATGAATGCTAAGGAAAGTATCGCTGCAATCGAGCGGTTTTTGATCAGTTCCATAAACGCCTCTGAATTAGGTAATTTGTATAACTAATTTATTGTAAAATGGGAAAAAAATTGGAAAAATTTAATTCGATCCTTCATTGCATGGTTCGTATGGGTTGAAAGCAGGATCTCCGTAAAGTTCGTACTCGAGCTGCATTACGATTACTCTGCTGTTGCTCAGGCGCATTATATATTCGTCAGTCGGAACGTTCGGATTTGCATACAGATTCGCCTTCGCATCGCGGAACGCTTCTCCTACCGTGCAGTCGCCCTTCACAAGATAGTCAAAGAAATAATATGACATCTGCCCGGAAGTTCCTGTTGAAAGCTCCTGCTGTGTTGGAACGCTTGGCGGCGTGCATCCTATTGTGGAGCGCATCGAAGCCACATAGCACCCGACGCCATTTTCAAGCATTGCATACGTATACGAATCGCTTTTGGAAACTGTGGTGTACGCCTCATCCGGGTTATGGCAGTCTATCATTCCGGTAAGGCAGGATATCTGGAAATTTACGTTTGGCGGCATCGGAAGGAGTTGGTCATAATTCACACTGTTGCCATAAGGGCATCCATGGTCTGCGCCAGCGATTATATAATTCGAATTCGCAAACTGCTCGGCGATGAGCATACCAGAAACTTGGCTGAATCCGCCTATCACGCCCGGTTGCAGGTGGCCGAATGCCGAGCCTTCCTGTGCGTTGAACTTGCCGTCGTTTATCAGGAGCACATACCCCTGCAATTCCTCGGGCGCGCCGAACTCTGCGCCAGTGGACGAATAGGCAAAGCCGTTGTTGTTCCATTCTGCGCCTGCCATTGGCTGGGCTGCGGCAGGTGCGCTAGAGCCAGTAAGATATTCATTATATCTCGCAACCCGGTGGAGATAGCTTCCAAGGCCCGCAAGGGTTTTTGCAACGAGCCTTCCGCTTGCAAGTTCTGGCGTCAGGATCTTCTCGGAAATTCCCTGCTCCGGGCCAGTCTGGTTGTAATTTGGATTCATTTCTTCGAGATCCGCATAAACGTTGTCGGTTGGAACGCCACCAAGGCTTGCGGAGTAAAGCGGAATTCCGACTGGCGACTGTGTTATCCATGCATCATTTGCATATCCGGGAACCCAGTAATACACGAATGGAAGGGAAACTGAATCGCCGAGCATAAAGAGGAATTTGGGATTCATGCCTGACGATTTGAGCGCTGCCGAAGCATTCTGTACTGCGCCATCTATTTCTGCGGGGTTCTGACCCACTGTAAGAACGACTCCGTTTCTCAGCGCGGAGAACATTGAACCATAACATGAAAGGCGCGGAGTATATGGGGCGCGCTTGTCATCTGAATAGAAAGACTGCAGTTCTTCGACGTCGCCTGCATTTACCACTGTAATGTAATTCAAGTCAACGCCTTTTGCCTTTGCGATCTCGATGGTTTTCGCCAAAATATCATCGAATGTTGCCAAGTGGTTTGCGCCTTTGAGCGATTCCGGAACGTCTGCGCCGGCAACAATCACATTTTCAAAAGACGTTGCGCCTATGCGCCACAATGCCTCCAGCGTGGTCGGGCCGTAATAAAGAATCGGAGCGTTCAGCATAGATGCCAGCGGACCAGTCTGCAGTGCAGTTCTATAATCGAAGACTACTATTGCGCTCCCGTTTGACAGCGCATTTGCCGCATCCGGAGCATTGACTCCCCAGTATGCAACCGCCAATTTTGACGAGAAAAGCGATTTTTCCTCGCTCTGTAGTTCAATGGGCTTGAATTTGTCCGATTTCCAGCCAAGCGAGACCATGTATCCGAAATTTTTGAAGACCGGCGCGAAAAGCGGGACTGACTCGTTCGCGTTCTCGGGCAACGAAACGTCGCCTTTCATTCCTTCAAAACTCGCCAATGCAAAGCTTTCAGGCTTTGTTATCGATATGCTTTTTAGCTCTTCGGGCTTTGATATACATCCCGAAAATCCAACGGCAACAAGCATAACCGCCGCAAAAACGGCAATTGGGGCAAACCTCATGTTATCAAGGAGGCGAATTAAAGAATAGGATAAAAGTGTTATTGTAAATCTGAAAACGCGCTATTTCAAATAAACGTGCCCTATGTGCTTATCCCATGCCCATGCATCCTCGGTTTTGGCGGTTTCCTTTATCCGCAGCATCTGGTATGCCTTGGCGTCGCAGTCGTCGGCAAAATAAATAACCATGGATTCCGGTAGCTGCGGCTTCTTCGGCGAGCCGTATTCGCCTTCCTTGTGGTGGCTAAGGATTACGTGCGACAGCTTCAACTTTACAAGCGGATCTATGTTCTGGCATCTGGCGCGCAGCATTTCCTCGCCAATGACGACATGACCGCGAAGCATTCCCTCTTCGGAAACGTCTATGCTAGTTCCAACTTCATATTCCACAGTCTTCCCGATGTCGTGCAAAAGTGCGCCCGCCACCATCAAGTCGCGGTCAAGTTCAGGATAAAGTTCGGATACCGATATGCAAATTCGCGCCACGTGGATTGTGTGCTCCAGAAGGCCGCCGCGATATGCATGGTGCAATTGCATTGCGCCGGGCGCCCACTTGAACTTCTCCATAAATGAGGGGTCGGCGAAAAACGCCTCTAGCACTTTCATTATTTCCGGATTTTTCACCGTGCGTATTATGCGGTTGAACTCGGAAACGTTCTTCTCAACCATTTCAAGGGGCAGCGAGGGAACGAATTCGTCGATGGAAAATTCCCCTGGCGCACACTTGCGAATCGTGTCGCCAACGTCCGAGCCGATGTGTATCTCCATATATTCGCCGGATTCCTTGACCGTGCCCGTAATCCATACGACGTCGCCGTTTGAAAATGAATTGTAGGCTTGCTTTGTCTTTTCGGCGTCCACACTTCCCCAGTACCGCACCGTAAGCTCGCCCGAACTGTCCGAAACGCGCATCTCGAACCAGAGCCCTGGCTTTTCGCGGTAGGGTGCCGGCGGCTTTTTGAATTTCACTGCGAACGGGCTGTCCACGCGCATGTATTTCTGCAATTCCGAAATGAGCTGCTTGCGATTCGTTTGCGAGGGCGGCTGTGCTGGCGATTGCGCATTTGCGAACTTCTCAAGCGACATCTTATCAAAAGCACTATGCTAAGCGCGAATATTATTTTGTCGGTGGGGTGGTGCGCAAAACGCAGGCATTGCACAAAAATCAATATAAACGGACATTCGCATATCGGTTTGTTATCTGGATGTGTTGAAATGAAGTTGAATGCGGCGTTTTCTGCGGCTCTTGTTTTGGCATTTATTGCAGTTTGCCTGCCTGCATCTTCTGCGAATATGGTGCCTTTCGAAACGGATGGGGACGAACTATACGTCTACACCAATTACTTCACGCTGAAAAGCAAACTCGACGAGATGGCGCAGGCGCACCCGGACATTGCAAAGGTGTTTTCCATAGGCCAAAGCATGGAAGGCAACGATATGTGGTGCATTGAAATCGGAAAATTCAGCGATGCGAACTATTCTGAGCACCCCGGTTTCTACCTTGACGCGACCCACCACGGCGACGAGAACCGCGGGACTGAAACTGCGATGTTTTTCATAGAGTTCCTTCTTGAGAACTACGGCAAGAACGCAACAGCCAATTTCATAGTAGAGAACCGCAGAACTTACGTAACGCCGATGATAAATCCGGACGGCAACATTAAATTCGTGCGCTATAATGACAATATCGTAGACCTCAACAGGAATTACCCTCACGAATGGGGCATTTCCGCAGAAAACCAGGGGGCTTCGGCTGGCTCTGAAATAGAAGTTCAGAACAACATGGCTTTCATATCTTCGCATAATCTAGACTGTTACTTCTCGCTGCATACCGGAACATATGACCTTGTGCGCCCGCTCTGCGACGTAGGCGGCGAATACCGTGGATTCAGGCCGGAGCCGGACGTGGTTCTTTACGATACTGTCTGCGACAAGATAAACGGGCTGATTGGAATGGGCTATCGCGGCTCTTCGGGAACAGGGGAATCGATTGCATGGGCATATGGCGTGAAAAGCGTTTTCTCGCTTTTAATGGAAGTCTGCATTGACCAGGATCTGCCCGTTGCATACGAAGATGCGCGCGCAAAGCTTGCAGATCCGCTAAAGGCTTGCATATTCATGGCCGAAAATGCCGATAGGATGTGCGCAAAGCTTTCGGTTGAAACTGTTTCAAATTCCGGCGCTGAGGCGGTTTTCAAAATTAAAAACGAAGGTTTTGGCCCTGCAATTAACTGCACTTTTGGATTTGCCGGAAATTCAATTCATGTCTTGGAAATCGGCTCGGGAAACATAAGTGAAATCAAATTCCCTGCCGAAGCTGCTGAAAGTGATTCTGCGCTTTCAATGGAATATGTGAAAATCAAGGGAATGAAGACGCAGGGCGGAAATGAAGTGGGCGAAGTTATCGTGCAGTCTGCTTATGCGCTGTCCAGCGATGAACTTAAATCGGCAGGCGGCGTCTCAACTCCCGGTTTCGAACTATTGGCCCTCGCCGCTGGCCTGTGTATGGTCTTGATTTGCAGGAAGCGGAGGCGCTGAAGTTTTTTCCTCTTTCCAAACGCCTTTTTCCCAGTCAGTCATTTTTTCCTGCTTTGAAATTATGTTCGTGCAGACTATGTCACCAGTGACGTTTGCGACCGTGTGGAACATGTCGATTATTACATAAATCCCCATGACAAGCCCAATGGTTTCAAACGGCAATCCAACGGAGCCGAGCGATATTGTGAGAGTGATGAGCCCGCCCATCGGAACGCCTGCAGTTCCTACTGCAGCCATTGTCGCCGCAATTATGAGAATGATCATTTGCGCAATGCTAAGTTCGACGCCAACAATATTTGCCGCGAAAATTGAAATCGCCATGTGCCCTATTACTGTGCCGTTCATGTTTATTGTTGCGCCAAGGGGCAGGGTGAACGAGTAAAGGTCGCGGCTTATCCCGAAATTCTTGTCTGCGCACATCATAGTGACCGGCAGCGTACCGGAGCTGCTGCGCGTTATGAATGCAGTTAGCATCGCTTCCTTCGCGCCCTTGAAAAATTTTAGCGGGCTGATGCCGTATGATTTCAGCAATATAGAATACATCACGAAAAGAACTACAGAAATTGCCGCAACTTCGGTAATCAGCAGCT
>JAQUQK010000022.1 GCA_028716125.1 Thermoplasmatota archaeon
ACGCCGGAGGCAATGTCATTCCAAAGACAACTTTGACCTATGACCTCGGCAGTTCATCCAATTATTGGAGGAAGTTGTTTGTTAAGAATGTCAGTTCAACCAACATTGATGCTTTGGGGTATGTTTCGACGACCAACCTCTTCGTTGGTGGCACTTCAATCTCTGGCCTGTTCCATAAGCAGGGTGGCAATGCGTTTGGCACAACGAGTACGATCGGGACGACGGATGCAAAAGACATCAATTTTATTACCGGTGGTACGAGCAAGATGACAATTTTGAATTCAGGCAATGTTGGTATCGGGACAACGAATCCGAGCTCGACCTTTCAGGTGTATACGGGTCAGGTTCTTGTCCCGAACGGGACATCCGCCTTGCCATCTGTCGCCTTTGGTTCTGACAGGAATACGGGATTCTATAAACTTTGGAGTGATCAAATCGGATTTGTAGCCGGAGGAACTTATAGTTTTACGGCTAAAGCCAACCAGACGCTTGCGTTCACAAATTGGCGCATGCTTAACACCGCCGACATTCCGGCCATACAGGGCGCAGCGGTTAATAATGCTACAGCCATAGGCATGAAGGTCGGTAATGAGAATGCCCTGACTACGCCGGGAGGGAAGATTATTTCTTTCTATTCTGACGGCCTGACTACCGAACGGGCTCATATCTCATATCTGGGCGGTGCATACTTCAACGGAAGTGTGGGTCTTGGCGTCACCAATCCCTATCTCTTTAAGCTTACAGTCGTAGGTAGTGTAGGCCCATCATCCACCAACTCCTATGACCTCGGCGGCACAGTGAATTATTGGAGGAGGTTATATGCCACAAATGTCAGCTCAACCAACATTGATTCAGTTGGTTACGTCAGCACGACAAACCTTTTAGCAGATAAGACTATCAAGCTCGGCAAGACAACGGGTTATAGCAACGGCAAGTTTTATGTTGATTCTTCTGGCAATGTGAGCGCATCGGGTACCGACATGGGATTGGTTGCTGCAACTGGCAACAGGTTCTTTAAGATGAACATGCTATCCGACGGTACAGCTACCCTCAAATCTTCGGCTGGAATGACAATAAGTTCCGTTCTTTCGTCGGCAATTTTATTCGGCAATAATGCAGCTCCAAATGTAAATAACTATAGAACTTTAGGAGACCCATCCCTCTATTGGAAGAAGCTCTTCTCTACGAACGTCAGCTCAACAAACATTGATGCTTTGGGTTATGTCTCGACTACTAATTTATATGTCAACGGTTCATCTATTCCTTCTGGCTCAGGCACTGCCAACCGCATGACATATTGGAATACCAACAGTACGCTTGGTTCCACTAATCTGACTTACGGCGCAACTTCCCTTGCTCCAACAACCAACAATAGCTTTAGCTTGGGTTCAGCTGCCAATGCGTACCAGAACATCTATTCATCTTCAACGATTTATAGCGGCATGGCTAACGGCGCGCCTAATCTCCAGTTTGCGACATCAGGTTACATCTATGCCAATGCTACGCAAAATACCGCAGCGGCTTTCCTCTTCCAGAACAAGGCAACAGGTGTCGGAGCCTTGTTTGGAGTGGCGGATAAAGACGCCAATTTCCCGTTATTGATTAATAACTCCAACAACACCTTCTTCGGCTGGACTTCGAGCATAGGCGGCTCGAACCGCGTGATTATCGCGGGCAATGCCAACCGCGCCGATGCTGACCTTGGGTTTGCCGCAACCTCGACCGATAACACCCACTTCTATCGTTGGAGCATTGGTACGGATAAATCCGACGGAGGCAAGTTCAAGATTTCATCTTCAACAGCTCTTGGCACAAATGACAGGTTAACTATTGATGGTAACGGCAATGTTGGCATTAATACGACAAATCCTGCCAACTTCAAGCTCCAGGTTGCGGGAAACGTGGGACCGGACGCGAATTTAACATATGACCTGGGATCTTCGGCCAATCGTTGGAAGGACCTTTATGTCAGTTCCACCCACATCGGAACAAGTACCTGGGATTTGTGGCAAGCCAACACCGGGTTCACGATCAGCAGGGGTTTGGGGAACAGGTATCTGACCATAAGCAAAGGCGGCTATGTGGGCATTGGTACAGAAACGCCGGCTAATACTTTGGAAGTCGCGGGAACAGCGGTCCTTGCTTATGGTGCGGGTTTGGAAGGGAGAATTAATACGGGAGCCTATGCTGCAGGAACAGCGGGCTTTTATCCATTCGCTAATTCGATTGGTGCCAATGACACCATGATCAAGTACGCGGCCGGTAGCAATAACTTCGTAATCCAGCACGGTACTGACAAGGTTTTGAGCATTGATACCGGAAGTCGCACAACAGTGGCCTCGACTGCCAATGTCAATGACAATCTCTTTATAAACACAGGCCAGATTAAGGGACAGTTGCAGATAAACCAGACATCATCCACGGCCGGGGCTTATTCCAGGATAACTTTCGGCTTCCCGAATTATTTGGGAGATTATGGGGCTGCGGCTATCGGCGTCAGGGGGACGGGCAGCGGCTCGTACATGCATATTGGCACATCCAACAGTTACGGATCTGGTGTAACCAACAATGCCATAGTGATTAATCCGGATGGAAATATCGGTCTTAACAAAATACCGGGTGCTTACAATCTGGATGTGAATGGCGATGTAAACGTAGGCGGTAATGACATTTACCTCAATGGCAACCAGCGCATTTCAGATTCTGTTTCAGCCTCCTATACAAACATTCGGCCTCAAAATAATAATTTAATTATCTACAACGGTGCGAATGATCAGAATCTGAGCGTATACAGCAGTGCTGGAACCAAGGCAATAACTCTTACATCCAATGTGACAAATGCTGTCATAGCCGCACCGGGCACAGATAAACTGTCCATTACCGCAGATACTTATCCTACCCTCAACAATACTTATAATTTGGGCACCCCGGCTTTGCGCTGGAAGAATTTATATGTCAGCGGCGGGCTTTATGCTTCTGGTACAAGCATGTTCAATGTAGGCAATCCGACGAGCGATACCAGCGCCATTAACCGCGGTTACGTACTCTCGCGCGGCATGAACTTGGTGACCAATGGTTCGGGTTTGCTGGGCAGCAACTACAATTTCAGCGGCTTCACATACACGCAAAACGAAGTGCACGGCGGCTTAGGATCATTCATGGCCAGTGGAACCTATGCATCTTTGGGCGGCAAATTCTCGGACGAACTGATTCCGGTTGATGTAGCCAAATATTATCGCATGGTGGGTTGGGCAAAACACGGTGATACGGGCGGTGCGGGATACGACCCGACTAATGCGCAATACGCCGGCGTCGTGGCTTATGATATTGATGGCAATGCTGTCACGCCTGATAACTCAGTCAAATACGGCACGTCAACGGATACCACCTTGTCCCAGGCTCTTAATATCGGCGATACAGTCATGCATCTGACCACTTCTGCCGGTTGGAATGAGACAAATTGCTTGTATTATAATTGCGCCTTTTCTTGGTGGCCTTATACCAACAGCAAAGGATATACCTGGCCGGCTTATACCTATACGCGTAACGAATCAATGTACACGTATGGTTATCCCAATCCTACCTGGCCGAGCGGCGCGATCAATGGCAATGATATTACGTTGACCGGTCCATGGCCCGGCCCTGCTTTGCCGATCAATACTCCGGTGCGCAACTTAAATAGCGGTAGTACTTATAAATATATCATGGCGAGTTATTCCAATGTGCCTAACGACTGGAAGCGCTATGAGGGTTTTATCGGGACTACGGCGCAGGGTTCTGACCAGGATGCGAATAAGTTCTTTGCCGGCACGGCTTACATTAAACTCATGTTCCTGCCCAACTACACGGGCACCGGCAAGATCCGCTGGAGCGACTTGTGGCTTTCCGAGCTCTCATCCAATAACCTGGAACCGGCCACTGCCTTATGGCCAGGCGTAGTTTCGACTTCAACGCAGACCTTTGGCGGAAATAAAACATTCAACAACAATGTTTACGTGAGCGGCAACCTGGGCATTGGCTTGACCTCGGTTTCCGTACAGCATCAACAGAAAACGGCTAGTAGGAGTACGGCATTCGACGCAGGTAATGGCGCGACCTGGCATGATTTCGTCATTCAGAATCCTAACGGCACAGCAGGCGCCGCAGTGGGTATAGCTTTTGAAACTAACTCTACTTATCATACAAACGCTGGTACTGGCATAGCAGGCATCAAGACCACCACGGATGCTGATTATGGCATGGACTTGGCATTTATCACGCGTCCCACTGCGGCTTCTGCAGTAGAAAGAATGAGGATAACATCTAATGGTCTTGTCGGTATTGGAACGACGCCGGCATCAGGCTCCAAACTCCATGTTTACACAGCAGGCATGAATGAAGTTTTGTCAGAGGGTAATGGTGGAGCGGATTATGTAGAAGGAGAGTTTAGGGCTAAATCAAATGCAGCAGGTAGGGGAGCTGGCTATTTCACGACAATCAATGGAAGCGTGAATTGGTTCATGGGCAATCCATATTCAACAACGGACAGTTTCATGATTGGCAGGAATACCGGAGCTTTTGACAGGAGCACGGCCCAAACCGCAAACGCCTTCCTAACCATGACCAATACCGGGAATGTTGGAATCAACGTTGTAGGTGCTGGAGCAAGACTGCAAGTTAATCAGAGCTCAACATACAGCAGCGAGGGCACGGCCGGGTTTAAGATTGATGACGGCACGAGCGCAGTCGGCATGGTCATGGGCGCAGATGTGGCCAATAATAATTTTTACATCCAGTCCTTGGATCCTGGCACGAGCTATTCAACAAGACCTTTATCACTTAACCCCAACGGCGGTTTCGTGGGTATTGGGTTAACGGCGCCGAAGAATATTTTGGACATCACCAAGATCGGCACGACGATGGGTGCTGTAGCTGATTCAGGTCTGCACATTGGTCAAGGCACTCAAAATAACTACAACCAGATTGGGTTGGGTTATGCCGGTACCTATGTTCCGGCTGTCATTGGTTCTTTCACGCCATCCGGAATGGGCTATACCAACGCTGATTTGTTCTTTGCAACCAGGTCATTGACCACTGATACGGCTCCTTTGGAAAGAATGAGGATATTGAATACGGGCAACGTAGGCATCGGTACAAATTCGCCTTCAGCCTTCAAGCTCCAGGTCGCTGGCAACGTCGGCCCATCGTCAACCAACGCGTATGACCTTGGTTCCTCGCTCTATGCTTGGAGGAATATTTACGCTTCATCGACAATATACTCATCAGGATCCGGAAACTACAATTTCTCCTTTGCCACATCTGCCAGGTTTATTGCTGATGCCAATGCGCAAAACACGGCTTCATATATGTTCTCCGCCAGATCGAATATTGGTTCTGGCAAGGCTTTGTTGGGCATGGGTGATTTGTCCGGCAATTATGCCATGATCATAGATAAGGATTTTAAGGTCGCAATGGGCGGACCCGGATCAACCAACGGGCGCTTGAATGTTTATGGCAACAGCAGGTTAGGTGATGCGGATATCACTTTGCGTGCGACCTCGACCAACTCCTCGTCTTTCTATAGCTGGGATATGGGTGTTGATAAATCCGATGGCGGCAGGTTTAAGATTTCTTCCTCAACCGCTTTAGGCACCAGTGACAGATTTACGATTGACGGGAATGGATATGTTGGCATCGGTGATTCAACCCCGGCCTCCTTGCTGACAGTCGGCAACGGAGATTTGTTCCAAGTCACAAGCGCAGGTTCGGTTCTGGCTCCGGATGGAACAAATGCAGATCCGGCATATTCATTTAAAGATGATACGGATACGGGTTTTCACAGGAGCGGTCCCGGTGCGATATGGTTTGCATCTAACAGTAGTGATGCCATCTGGTTTTACAATGGGCAGCTCTCGATTATGGCGGGAAATGGACATGCGGGTGATTTAACACTTCAGGATGTCACAAACGGGAATGAGGTGCATATCCAAGCCTCATCTACATCTGATGGTTATACTTTGGCGTTGCCTCCGAGCATGGGAACAAACGGACAAGTGTTGCAATTGGATGCCAACTCCAATCTCAAATGGGCCACTATTGCCTCGATTGGCTCATTGACCAGCCCTCATATTCCATATTTCAACGGTTCGAATTTGGCTGACAGCAAATTAAACTACAGCGCCTCGGCGGTTTATCCCGATACGAACAACTCATATGATCTGGGCACGGTTGCCAGCAGCTTCAAGACGCTCTATGTCTCAAGCTCAATCATCGGCGGATACATAAACAATGCAACTCCCAAGATCCAATTCGGTTATGATGCCAACGCATCCGGCGGTTGGGGAGCCATGGCGGTTGGCTTCCATGCTTATGCCACCGGGACATCGGCTGTTGCCATCGGCCAATCGGTATCGGCCGGCGGTTATAACGGTTTGGCTATGGGTTACGTAACAAAGGCTTACGGAGCTTATTCAACAGCCCTGGGCAGCAGGATCATAGTCAATGGCACCAACTCATTTGGTATTGGATTGGATAACACTACCCGTTATGTCACGCAGAACAGTACTTTGGCCATCATGGGCGGCAGCGTCGGCATCGGCACCGTTGCACCGGGTGCTTTGTTCACTGTCGGCAGCGATGCTTTGAGGGCTGGCAGCTTGGCTCCCACGCGTATTGACCAACAAACCATAACCACGAACAGTTACACGGCTACGGATGTTGCAATTGATGGGTACACTACAGCAATCGTTTACAATGACGGCGGTACCAATAGCAGCGTCAGCTTCTACAGGTTGGACCAAGGCGTGCAAACACATATCTCTGATCTGGTTTTGGGCCTGGCCGGAGTCAAAAAAGTTAAGATGGTTGGCAATACGCTTTATGTGAATACTGGCAGCACATTGTATCTTTATGACATAACAGACGTTGGAAACCCCACGTTGCTCTCGTCCTTGCAATATGATTTGACGGTCAATGACACATGGATGGATGTTTCAGGTAAGTATGCTTATATAGGCGCCACAAGCGATGGCAAGTTCTACATCATCGATATTTCCAACAAGCTCGTCCCGGCCCTGATCAATACAGTGACTGAGGCCGGAATCATTGGCGTCAAGGCTGTTGGCCCATACCTTTATCTGACGGAAAGCGGGCTGGGTATGACCGTATACAACGTATCTGATCCGATTAACCCGGTGCAGCTTGGGCAGCCGGGCACCGCCACAATTGCCGCCGCGGACGTCGATGGAAAGGTTCTGTATTATGTGAGCACGGGTGCCACTCTTTATGCCTCAGATTTATCGGATTATGGTTCCATGACGCAGTTTGCATCTCAAGCCTTGGGCCGCGCCGTAGGCAGCTCCGCCAAGCTGATTGCCCGCAACGGTTTGATATACATCTTGGAAAACAATAATTATTTATCCATCTGGAAGTTGAATAAGGCATCAGGTAACTTCACCAAGATATATGAGCTTTCCGACGCCACGTCTTTTGGCAGCGGCCAGGCCATGGATGTCCAGGGCAATAATTTGGTGACCTTTGCCGGCAGCGGTAATCGCCTATTGAGCACTTATGAATTGAACGGCACAAGAGTTGAAAGCTTTACGGCCGGTTCAACGGAACTTAGCAAGTTGACAGTGGTCAATAACTCAAACTTTGGCGGAGATATAAATGTTGGCGGCAGCGCCTTGTTTGGCGGCAACGTGCAAATTAACGGCGGAATCGGCATAGACGGCAACGCCAGCGTGGTCGGCGCCATAAAGGAGACGGCGACCCAGCCCTCGGAGATAAAAATAACCACCGGTGTAGCCATTGCCAACACCAAAGAAAGGGTTATTGTGCGCGGCAAGTATGCCTATACCATCGGCAACTCCACCGGAGACATGGAAATTTGGGATGTTTCCGATCCGACAACCCCGTACAAGATTTCCGCGACAGCCGTTATAGCTTCGCCTTCCGGGGCAGACTTGGCTGTCGAGGGACGCTATGCCTATATCGCTTATTACTATTCCACTGATCCATATTTGAAAGTTTACGATATTTATAATCCGGCCAGCCCGAGCCTGGTAGTTTCAATCAAACTAAGGTCCCAAGGTGTCTTGTATGCCAGCGGCACATACGTGAGAACGCAAGTCGTGGGCAGGTACCTCTACATGTCTTATGGCAGCAGCCCGGCCTATCTTGATGTTTATGATATCGGAAACATAACAGGCCCGGTTGCCATGGGGCAGGTCAGCTTGGCCAGCGACAGGTTGTATGACTTCGTGGCCAAGAATGATTTCTTGTATGGCGCCGGAAACAGCAAGTACTACAAGATCAATGTCACCAGTTCCACAAATCCTTTTGTTGCTTATTCCGCTTCATATACGAACGGATACCATGGACGTTCAATTGACGTGTCGGGCAACGTGGCTTATCAATGGTTGATCAACAACAATTCAGGCAGGATTGGCGCCCTGAATACGGTGAGCAACCTCAGTTATGCATTAGACGTCACAGGAGCCGGCACTTATGGCCAAATCAAGACAGCAGGCGATTTTGCCTACGTCTTGTCGTCCAATGCCCTTGTGTCCACGGCTACGACCACCATGCATATCGTGGATATTTCAAAACCGGCAACCGCACCGGTCTTGGTAAAAACAATAAGCTACTCCACTAAATTGAGAGGTGCCTTTGCCTTTGATTATGACGGCGAGTACATGATTACCGGCAGCAATGCGCAGGCCGAAGTCAGTGTCTTGGGCATGCAAGGCATCAGGTCGCAGGCAGCTGACATTGGTTCGCTGACCAGCGATTACCTGAGCGTGAACACGGCCGCCAAGATTATCGGCAAGTTGGATGTGAATGGCGGCGTCAGTTTAGGGGGCGGGGTCTTGATGAAAAACAATGTGGCCGTGGCAGGTTCCGGCCAGGTATACGGTGATAGCAATTCAATAGGGAACTCCTCCATGTTCACTGTGTATGACAGCCGAAATTTCTATGGCGCTACTGGAGCCAGCAGAATCAGCGCTTTGTTTGCAGCCACGGGTACGGACTACACGCCCAGCGGCCATGCCGTAAACATGAATGTGTTAGTCAGCACGCCGGTCACCTATAACAACAATACGGGCGGCGCCAATGACATCAGCATCGGTTTGATGAGCTATCTGCACTCCAAGACAACAAATGCCAAAGCTTTTCCTTCCATATCAAACGCTTATGCGGGTGCCTTTATGGTGCAAGATAACCAGAGCGCCAGCGCCTTGTATGCCTATAGTTCTTCAACCATGTCTACCGTAAATATATATTCCGGCGATAGCACGGCTGCCCTGCAAGGTAGCGCTTATGCCTTAAATGTCTCGCAAAATTGTGCCAGTACCAAAGGCGGCCGCATCTTCAACGTTGGCACTGTAGCCTCACCCAACCTTTTCTCGGTCAGGTGCAGTGGTACGACTTACAGCACAGGTGCCGTCAATACCGGTGGAGGCGACTATGCGGAATATTTCAGGCATGATAACCAAAACTTATTGCCCGGCGACGTTGTAGCTTTGGATATGGGCAATGCAAGCTCTGTCAGGCGCACCATGGAAAGCGCCAGGAGCAAGACAATCGGCGTGATATCTGACAACGCCTCTGTCATTGGCAACGATCCTACCAAAAACGTGGGCGAGTTGGATAACTCAAAGTGGGCCGTAGTCGGTATGCTTGGTCAACTCGATGTCAAATACTCGCCCAAGTACGGACCAATCGTCATTGGCGATAAATTGATGGCAGGGGACGACGGTTACGCCGTTAAAGCCAGTGGAGCGGGCATGATCTTGGGTACGGCCATGGATTCGATTTCGGTTACTGGTACGGTCTATATCTACCTGGATCCCCAGTGGTGGGCCGGTGATTTATTGGCCTCAGACGGTTCGGTCAACTTGGTAAAAGCGGATTTGACCATGCAAGCCAAGGGAACGGCTACGGCCAGCCAGCAAGGTTATGACTCACAAGCCTTTAGCTTCAATGGCTCGGGTTGGAATAGTGCAGCCTCGAGTTCGATAACCACCGGCTTCTCGCTTTTCAACCATACAATCAATGCCTCGTCTTCAGAATTCGTCATTGGTTTCTCAACCGGCACAAATCCCGCGGTTGGCAAGTTCAAGGTCAATAATCATGGCGATACTTATGTTGGCGGTGATTTGACCATTGGTAAGCGCTTGTACCTGGGTTCCAAGACAACAGGCCAGGGCTCTGCCACTACCTATATATATGTAGACGATACCCAAGCTCCGACTTCGACTTATATCGCGACCAATGCCGATGGTTGGCAGACGCAATCAACTTATGATTATGCTGAACGCTATGAATCGTCTGATACCTTGCAGCCCGGCGACTTAGTGACCGTTGATCCGGTTGGCGTTAACAAGGTCAAACGCGTCTCGTCATACAACGAACCGATATTGGGCATCGTGTCCACCAAGCCTGGCTTTGTGACAGGCGCCTATGCCAAGGGCAACTTCCCGATCGCGTTGGCCGGCCGTGTGCCAACACGCGTATCCTCGGAAAATGGAGCCATCAACGTGGGCGATTCTTTGACGGTCTCGGCCATGACACCGGGTGTTGCAGTCAAAGCCGTTTCAGCCAGCAATGTGGTGGGTATTGCCTTGGAATCATACAACAATCCGGGCGAAGGTTTGATCAGCGTGTTCGTTAAACCGGGCTATTGGGCCGGCAGCTTGGTCCAATCAGGCCAAACAACCAGTGTAGCTCCGCAGTCAACATCTTCCGGCAGCAGCACTCCGGCCGCCGCTCAGCCAACGACTCCGGATATCCAAGGCCTAGCCATGATTAAAGCTGGCATGTTCAGTGTCCATGTTTCTTATGGCAGCTTGCTGGCTTATCCCATGGCCATGGCCACGCCCGATGGCCAGGTTGATGGCGCATGGTGGATTGATAATAGGACTGCCACTGGTTTTGACATCAGGTTCAGTGTGGCTCAACCCCGCGATGTTGAATTCACCTGGACAGTCAAGCCAATGACAGCCAACACAATCCGTTTCGTGTCAGATAACACCTATCATCCGGTTGATTATCTGACAGGGCAGATGGTTGGGCCAATGCAACCCTCTGAGCCGGTTGTGACATCAACTGTCCCAACTTCAACGCCTCCAGTTACTACACCCACTTCTACAACCACCACATCAACATTGACTGCAACTACTACAACAACCACGACACCATAGTTGGCCTCTGTCCCATGGCCATAATGGATTGTGGCCATAGGACGGATGCTAAGGAGGAAAACGAAGACGCCCTCGATGAACAGGATCGAGGGTGTTTTCTTTTTAAAAAAAGAGCCCTGCTGAGTCGATCAGCAGGGGCGAGGAGTTTATGGATAGTAGGGGAGGGTCAGTTGTCGGCAACTTCCAGGAATGACAGGTGGAAGCAGTCGAGGGAGCCTTTGACCGAAGACGCGATGCAGAGGTTGTTCTGGTCATCGAAGTCAATACATTCCAGCACCCCGATCGGTTCCAGGCACAGGCCTCCGTCTTGCGCAGCGCAGGGAGCCCCGACCATGTACGAGGTGAGGTAGTCGGTAAAAGGCTGGTAGCCGTCGATCTCTTGCAGCGTGGTCCACTGGTCATTGTCCAGGACTTGAATGCTGGGAGGAGTCAGGATGGTCTTGCCGTCCTCTTGCATCAGCATGTTGGAGATGACATAGATGAACCCATTGGGCGCCAGGATGGCCGAAGAAGTGAGTGCCGGCATGTCAGCCACTTTTTCCACGGTCTGGCCGTCGCCACTTACGTGCATGATCGCCAGCCCGGCTTGGTCGCCGACTACAATGGAGTTGTCGGGCTTGAGCGCCATGGGATAGCGCCATCCCTGGGGCATCAGATCAGTGGTCGTACGCAGCCAATTGCTTAGCGGAATTTGATTGGCCGGATACTTAAGATCAAACGGAAGGGTAGCGAACTCGCTGATGGTGCCGTCGAGCGTGACCTTGAGGATCTTGGCCGGGGTTTTAAGCCCGGTATTTTCGCACCCAAAGACTGATTCTTCAGGATAGGCGCAGCCCCAGATGGGCAGCGTTGTCACCAGCAAGTATCCGTCAGGGTGGCAAAGCATCTGGGAGGGCGCGATGAGTCCGGAGACCAATGTCTGGCGAGTCCCATCCTCGAACAGTTCGAATATCTTGTCCGCGCCGTTGCTGGTCAGAAAGTGCCTCACTGGTCCGCCACCGACAGAGCAGTGCACCAGGCTCATGTCCAATCCGGTCAGGGCAGCCAGTTTTTGGCCGTTCACCATCACGGTATGCGGGCTCCAGACCGTCTTGCCCACGTAGGGCGACGTCAGCGAGAATTCAGTTTCGGCTTCAGCTACGGTAAATGGTTGCAAGACCACTGGAACTTCGTTAGGTTTTGCGATCACTACCAGCGGCGGGTAAGTATCAACCAGATCCGGGCTTGAGAAGTAAGGTATGATCGGCATCCAGATCTCGCTCTTGACTTGGTCAGACTTGATCGTCGGGACTGTGTTGGGCGCGCCCGCTCCATCTCCTGCATCGAGCGGGTCATTGCCCGAAGGAGTGTAATCCATGGTTTTTTGGCCGGATCGGTGGGTGAGATTCACCAAGCTGCCTGCGCCATTGATCAAGTGCGTGATCGAATCAACGTGGCCATAGCCTGCGCCTTTGGGCCATGATCCGGTTGTTCCAGCCGTTCCATCCAAGCCGGAGTCGCTCTGGCCTGCGCTGCCGCTACTCCCAGCAATACCGGACGTACCGCCTATGCCGGCTTCGACTTGGGAACCGCCCGCGCCGCCCTGGGCAGTCGCGCCGCTTCCGCCAGTGCCGACAGGGTTAACTTGGTTGTTGTTGCTTGAGCAAGCCACAACGCTGATGAGGCCGGCCGCAACAACGAAACACAACAGAATGAAAACCCGATTGAGAACAATCTTCATGACACGCCTCCTTAGGGCGATGCTTGCCCAGGCGATTTTCGTCTAAGCAAGGTTCAAGTTGTCGAACGAACGGTCATCTTGGCTAGTTGTCTCTCCTTAAGAATAATATACGCCTCTAGCAAGGAATAGGTAATATTAAGCCTAAAATTAGCCCAATTGTCAATCAGTTAAGTGAACTCGAGACCATTGACAAAAGGACTATTTTGTGCTATATTACTACGTTAATTTGGGATCCCCTCCAAGAGTGTTAAGCGCTATAATACTCTTAGAGGGGATGTCCCCAACAACTCGGATCTTTCAGCCCTTTGGGCAATACATGGGAGAAAAAGTCATGAACAAGCTCATCGTTGCATTCGTTTGCGTTTGCGCGACTCTGCTCGCAGCCTGCAATGGCGTCGTTGATTCCAGCAATGAGACAGCGACCGACCCCGCAGCAACCGTGCCGTCGCCCGGTGGCCCTGTCACCTACCCGACCAACACGGTCATCTCGACTCCGCCGCCTTGCACGCGCGGACTCGTGCTCGACTCGGACGGACCTTCGGCCGGAACAGTTTCAGCCGGGACCAAGTCAGCCTCGCTCGGCGACTCGCTGGTCAAGATCAGCACGTGCGGCGACGAAGAAGTCGAAAGCATGACGATGACTGTCGCGAGCAAGGATGGCGGCAGTCCGCTTGGCAATCTCAAGAACCTCAAGATCATGATGGGACAGACCACGGTGGCCGGCCCCATGGAGATCAAGAGCTTGAATGCCGACGGGACTGCGACGGTGGTGTTCATCGACGCCTTCACGCTCAAGGCCAACTCCACGTACCAGCTGACAGCAGTCGCTGACGTGGCCGCCGAAGAAGCAGCCCCCGGCACGCTCTTCAACAAGAGCTTCGAGGTCACCCTGAGCAGTCTCACGCTCAAGAACGAGTCGACGCTGATCCTGTACAAAGGCTCGTCGTACACCGTGACCGTCACCCAGTGAGTGCAGTCCTGCCTGCTTTCTCCCGCCTTCTTCCCGAACCGAATATTCTTTTCGGCCATCGGGATCCTTTCCGAGCACGTGATTAAAATCGCGACCTCAGATAGGATTAAAAAATTTATATAACGACAAACCTCGCTGGAGTGCAGCGAGGTAAGGGAGGGGTGCAGCGGCAAAACCGCTGTTTTTTGTAGGTGGGATTACTGGCGCTTGGCCGACCAGTGGCTGATCACTTCGGTCGAGCCGGCGAGGCTGAAGTCGCCTTCCATGTCATCGTGGGTCATCAGCTTACCAACGAAGTCGAAGCCACCCCAGTTGAAGGTGACTTGTCGTCCGTTGACAGCGCCTTGGCCGCTGATGTCGATGGTGAGCTGGCGGTTGTCCTGCTCGACAGCGAAGTTGCCCATGTCGCCGAACGGCCAGCCTTGGAAAATCCATTGGCCTGCGAGATTGACGACTGCCTTCACAGGCAGCGTCCCGCAAACCGGATCAACTTGGAGCTGGGGAATGGTGCAGGCCACGACCTCTGTCTCAGGCTCGATGCCGCTCGGTGACGAGAAGGTATCGACGTCCGTTGACAGATGCTGGGTCGCATCATGCTCGTGACCAACCACGAAGTCGAGCTTGGCGACTGTCTGGTCCTTGACGGTCCAGGTGAAGTCGCTCGGCACGATGGTCGCGACGCCGTTCTCGACATGGTTCGCGACGACAGTGATGTAGCCGCACGGGTCGTTCGGTGAATTGCTCACCAGGTCGAGCTCCGAGCCGCCGCAGGCCGTCACAAACTTGATGTTGTTGATGGTCAGCGTCTGGCCGGCGTCCACCGGAGGC
>JAQUQK010000023.1 GCA_028716125.1 Thermoplasmatota archaeon
TTTTTTCAAGCGGCGTCCCGTGTATGCATTCCCCGCAACCCATCGCAAGGCCGCCCGCCCATGAAAATTCTGCTTTTTTAGCAAATATTCGGCACATTTCCTGCGCGAATTTGTTCTGGCTCGCCTCCGGGAAACCGCAGTTTATTATTGAGACGAGCGCTTGCTTCTTTTCAGGCGCCTTTGGCCTATTTTCGGCAATGATTTCCATCGCCCTTATGACGGCGGCTGGCGGGCCGTCGACGTAAAGCGGGAAGGCAATCGCCACCAGGCCGGAGTTTTCAATTGCAGAGAGCATTTCGCTTGTCCTTTTCTCGGACTTAAGGGCACTTTGCACATGCACGCTTTCGGTTTCCCATCCATTGTCCCAGAGGCGCTCAAGAAGATAGCCGCCAAGCGATGCGGAAGTGCTTTTCATCCCTCTTGGGCTTCCTATCAAAAGCAGCGCTTTTTTCATTTAGTCGCCCCCGATTTCTCTAGCATGGCGCGAATTTTTGCCTTCAGCTTTTCCCTTCGCGCGCCTTCGAGTATGAACTCGCAGTGGCTGAAAGGGCTGTGAAGGTTGAGCGCGTTTCGCCCGGCAATCGCGCGGAAGTTGTTTTCTTCTTCCCTGTCCTCGCGCCCCATCGCGCCAATGGCTATTATCCCCGGATATTTTTCATACCTCGCCCGGTGGTGCGTTTCTTTGTTTATTGTTTCGAAAAACGGCGATACGACTCCTATTATTCTGTCAAGCGCCTTTTTTAGCTCTGACGAATATCCTCCGAATGTAACAGGCGACAGGAAGAAAACTATGTCGCTGTTGACAACGGAGCGCGCAATGTTTGCAGATTTGTCCTTGACGATGCATTCTCCCGGCGTCTTTGTCCAGCAGCAAAAACACCCAGTGCAGTCCGGGATTCTCATTTCGCGAAGCGTGTATGCGTCTACTTGCCGCCCTTTGCTCCCAAGATCGTCTTCTATTATCTGCCTTGCAGTGGCAAGAACTCCGCCATCGAATCTCGCGCCATCAAGAATTGTAGCCCGCATAAAATGCGAATTGGGGGCTTGTTAATAAGGGTGGTGCGCAAATTGCCGAAAATGCGAAGAAAAAGATGATTAGACTGACATTGCCGCTCTCAGGAAGTCGCGGGTTCCAGGACCCATTCCAAGCGCGATTATGGTCAGCTTTATCAAAATCTTTAGCGCCGGGTATTTCTTCATGTCCTCTTCGGCGGAGATGTCTATGAGGTAAACCATGAGCAATATCAGCGCGAGCTTTATGGCTATGAACCAGTAGTCGCCGCCAAAACCAAGGAAGGCTTCAGATATTGGGTGCTTCTCGCCGTATGGCGCAAGGCTGAGGCCGAAAAGTTTCTGGACGTCGGTGTTGATGGCGATTGTGGAAGCCCACGCATCCACCTGGTGGCCAAGAACCATCATAAGGTTCACTGGGCTTGCGAACACTGCCGCCTTTGGGAACTTGCGCGAAAGAAGCTTTGCCGCTGCAAAGACCAGTAGCATGACGGCCGCCGCCACACCCATTGTCACCGGTATCATCATCGGCTGCGCCGGAACTATCGGCTGCGCCCATGGGTTGGTCACCCACTCGACGAATACGTGCCCTGAGACCGCCAGCGTGAAGATGCCGAATGAGAAAGCAGTCATTGCCGGGCTTGCGCCATTCTTTCTGCCCGCCAAGAAGAACACTATTACGGATGCCGCCGAATATAATGCCACGAATGACGGCGGGACCATATATGCGAACTGGCCAGGGATCTTAAGATACGCAATGGCGTACAGAGCCGACGTTATGCCCATTACTGCGCCAAAGTAGATCGTCTGGCGGACTATGCCTGCGTAAAGGTCGCGGATCCTCGCGCCAATGAGCAGGAGCAGAAGAACCATTCCGCCCATGAGGAAGAACAGGAACGGCGATATGAACAGATATTGTATCAGCGGCCTGAACAGGAGCGCGTCCTCGAATACGCGAAGTATTGGCCCGATGAATATGAACGGAACCATGGCATATATGAAATTGTCATCGAGCCTGACTTTTGCCGCCTGGAGAACCTTATATATTCCAAGAAGACAGACTACCAGTATTGCGCCGTATGTGAATTCGCTTATCAGCGTATATTCGTCCGCCGCCCATACGCCATTGTACTGGACTGCGTGCCCCTCTATGTCGGCAACCGACGGCCCCCAGAAATACTTCCATACGAAATTCGTGTAGAACGCTTCGTGCGTCTGGGGCAGTATGCATCCTATGACAACGACTGCTATCGGCATCAGGATTGCGGCGGCGATAAGTGCGTTCTTTGCCTTTCTGCTCAGTGCCATGTAAACCACGTTTGGACTTGCAATTGCGTTCGTTCTGTCGAACTTAAACCCATTCCAAATCCATTAAAAGGGAATTATCAATCACGTTATTAATCTGATTGCAGTTGGTGACTTCATGTTCGAGAAGGACAAGATGATGATTTTCCCAAGAATGGTAAGCGTCGGGCACGGCGTAATAGCAGACGTTGGAAAGATTTGCTCCGAGCTTGGCCTTTCAGGAACCGGGCTTGTGATTACCGGCGGAACTACAAGCGACCTCGCCGGAAACACCGTTGCCGAAGTGATAAAGGCGGAGGGATTTGGGGCAGTCATGCACATAACCGGAAGCGCCACCCTTGAATCCGTAGAGCTTGCAGTCGATGCCGGGAAAAAGGCAAAGGCCGGATTCGTCCTTGGAGTCGGGGGCGGAAGCAAGATTGACGTCGCAAAGCTTGTCGCCACTGAACTGAAGAAGCCGTTCATAAGCATCCCAACGTCCGCGGCGCATGATGGAATTGCATCTCCCCGCGCTTCCATAAAGAACGACATCGGCTCGGTTTCGAGGGAAGCCGTTTCGCCGCTTGGGATAATAGCCGACACCGGAATAATCATGAAGTCCCCTTACCGCCTTCTTGCCTCCGGCTGCGGCGATGCACTTTCCAACCTTACGGCGGTAAAGGACTGGGAGCTTGCAAAGAAACTCCGAAACGAGGAATACAGCAGCTTTGCCGCGGTTCTCTCAAAAACGGCAGCCCAGATAATACTCGACAGCGCAGGGTCAATAAAGCCCGGAATTGAGGAATCCGTCTGGTTGGTTGCAAAGGCGTTGATTGTGTCCGGCGTTTCGATGAGCATTGCGAATTCGTCCCGCCCGACAAGCGGCGCAGAGCACATGTTCTCGCACGCCCTCGACAAGATTGCAAATGCGCCCGCCCTTCACGGAGAACAGGTCGGCGTAGGCACTATAATGATGATGTATTTGCACGGCGGGGACTGGATGAAGATTAAGGAGGCGCTTAAGAGGATAGGCGCCCCCACCACGGCAAAGGACCTCGGCGTCACTGACGAGCAGATAGTGAGGGCGCTGATGATGGCGCACGAAATCAGAAAAGACCGCTACACAATACTTGGAGAAGGCGGACTTACAAAGGAAGCGGCGGAGAATCTGGCGCACATTACGGGAGTAATCTCCTAATCTTAGATTTCATCTACCGTTATGGTTCCGCCGCCCATGCAAGAAAGGCCCACCAAGATTTGAATTTCTTTTGAATCATAATCCACCGTTATTACGTGCTTGCTGTTTTGGGACTGTTCTCCGGATGCTTCTGTATTTGAGAGTTGAATATCAACCGTGCCGATCCCGGTTTCTGCTGTCACATTATACCCATATTCCGGCCCATTCATAACTTTCAGGTTTATCTGGCCATATGCAGTATACAAAAAGCATGATCCGCTTGACGTGCTAAAAGAAGTGACGTCAATGTTTCCCATTGCCTTGCCTGCCGAAAGTATGGAAATATCTCCGCTTATTTCAATGCTGCCCATGGCGACGCTGGCCGCAAGCATATTGCCGTGCACTCCATTGACCGTTATTTCTCCGCTTGCGGCTGTGAGGGTTGCAATAAATAGCTGCGGCTCTGATGGCAAAAATGCGCTGATTTCTGCTGATTTCCCGGTCCAGTCGCCGTCGTCCGCGCTCGAAACGACGCTTAGGTTAAGCGTTCCTGAAGAAAATTCGTCTTGGCTATCTATGGTTATTGAATTGAGGTTTTCCAGCGCTTCGCTTGATGTGCTACCTTGCCCCTGAACTGAAATTATGAACTTGTATCCGTTCTCGTTCCAAGTGTTTAGCTGTATGTTTCCGTACATATTCAGATTCAATGCACACATATCAGCGCCTGCGAAATCGTTGGTTATCGTTATTGTTTTAGAGGCGGTATAGCTAAAAGGTAAATTGGATGTCGTTTCAACTGACGATTCTATGATTTCAGGGTCGCCGTGGGTCATACTTTCTATGGCGCCTTGAATCCCGCCGGTGCACCCCGAAAAACTGCATACCAGAATGACCGCGCAAGCCGCAATTGCAAAATTGTTTGAAGACACGCATCACCTGAACTGAGTATGGAAAGCCCGTATTTATGTGTTCGGCGGCGGCATTATTCCTGCATTATGATCAGACCATCTGGCCGGTGAAATCGGGGTAAGCACATTTTCACCAAACTATCAGTAATAGATTCCAAACGCGTAGCTTGCCCCGCCGCTGACCTCCACCCTGAGAGTCCATTCCCCGGATGCGGGATTGCTTACTGAATAGAACGTTCCGGAATTTGCCTGCCCTCCAGAGAAGCTGTCGGATTTCGCGATAGATCCGCCGGGTCTCGCTAAGCTTATTGAAACCGTGCCTCCTCCGGCCATGTTGTATTTTACCTCAAGCTTTGACGCCCCGGCAGGAACCGAGAATGCGTACGAATCTTTCGAGTATCCTCCCACCGCTTTTGCGAATCTTTCGTCGGCGTCGGAAAACATCATCGAATCGAAGCATCCGCTTGCCGATATGGCAAAAATCAGGCACACTGCAATTGCAAACAAGTTTCTTGTGTTCATTTGATCACTGAGTGATCTCAATTCCGAACTGGCCAGTATACGAATTGAAGTTGTATTCCACGGTCCAAGCGCCTTTCATGCCTTCGAGCTGCTGCGAATCGCCTGTCTGGCCAGTGCCGGATATCCGCTTCGAGTAGACAGTTGCGCCAGCAGGATTCTTTATTGTCACGTCCACGTATATCCGCCCCCGCAATTCGCCCCGATTTGCAGATAAAGTGGGTTGCCGTTCTTGGCTGTGAAGCTGTCCGGGATCCTTCCATTTTCGCCGGCCACGTTTTTTCCGAACTGGTAGTGTACATCGGCAGACTGCGAATCGCCGGTGCTGTCGCTTCCCGAAACATCAGAATTTTCCGAAATAGGAATTACGCATCCGGAGAATGAAGATGCGATTAGGGCAAGTACCGCCAAGCAAATTGCAAAATTCCTGGTCATCTTATCACCATTCCCCTACGTAAATCGCCCCATTGGTTGTATTAAGAGTTGCTTTTATCTGTATCTCCCTTGAACCGTAATACTCGGTTCTGACGTGCTTGCTAGTATCCGATTCTTCAATGGTTTCTGTGTTTGAGAGATATATTGTGAGCATGCCGTTAGTTGTCTTGCAGGAAACGTCGTAACCATAGTCGCCGTTGTTTTTCACCCTCATGCTTATCGCGCCATTGGTAGTTTCAAGATTGTACGCCCCGCTTGCGGCGCTTGCAATTTCCACTTCTATTGCCCCGTTGGTGGTGGATATATCAAGTGAGTTGAAGCCGCCGCTGCAGATTGCCGCGCCATTGGTCGTACGTGCCGTGAATTTTTCGCCGCGCAGGCTGGTTGTTGCGGCCACGTCCCCGTTTGTAGTGCTTGCGTCCACTGTGTAAAAAGCAGATTGCGGCACGCACGCGGAAATTGTGGCGCACTTGTTCTGCCAGTCGTTGCCAAATATGTCGATGGGGAGTATGCCAAGCGAATTTTCTACGTCCACCGCGGTTTTGAGCGAAATCCTGCCTCCGCTTAATTCGTCGCTATGTGTTACAGTCAGAGATTCGAGGTTGTTTTTTGCCTGCTGTTCAGTGTCGCCCATGCCCTCAAGATTTGCTACGGTTTTGTAGCCGCCCTCGTTCCATGCCTGAACGAGTATGCCGCCGTTTACTGTGTCCAATCCAAGGCTGCACTCGTCTGCACCTCCAAATCCGTTTGTAATCGTGACCGTCTTTGTGGCATGCCATTTGCCGCTGTCGTCCTGAGAAGTAGAGACGGCGCTCTCATCGATGATTGGAGTGCCGTGCTCACTGGGGATGGTGACGCCACCCGCATTGTCTATGCTCGTGCTCCCGCTGCCGTCGCTTCCGGTTTTTTCTTCGGTAGCGATGATGCAGCCGGAAAATGACGCCGTGAGTAGTAACATTGCAAAAAACACGATTGCATTTTTCATTGAATCACCCCGTTATGCCGACAATCTGCCAATATGCCGTTCTGATTGTCTGCATTGCAGACATGTATTCGCTTGCAAGCAATTTTTCCGGCGGCTGCGCCTTTCCGAGCGCCACGCAAGTCGCGCTTTCTACGATTTCCGAGTTGAGATAGCCCCACCCCATCTGAATCCAAGGAGTTGGCAATATTGGCGCGTTGACGCCATATGGAATGCTTCCAACGCCGATCCCATAAGTCCCATAGTCGGTTGTGTTCCAGTAAACCGCAGTGCGGTTGAGTAGGTCTCTAAACTCGCCGTTTGTTACCTTGCCATCCGAAAGCACGCCTTCGCCGGCGCCGACGACAAGCGATCCTTCTTTTATTATTCCAGTATAATTTGCGGTTCTTCTCACATTGAGGAGAATTTGCGCAGCAGTTCCCGCTGCAATCGGACACGCGAAGCTGGTTCCACTGCCAACATATTCGCCTTTCCGGTCGTTGTGTTTCGCAACGCTTGTAGTGAACTCACTTACGAAGTCCACAATCTTTGACGCCATTAATGTTTCGCCGTGCGTGTCGTTTTCAACCCCTCCTATTGATATCACACAAGGCGGTCCGCTAAACGGATCGGTGATGCTGAGAGTCGGGTCATTGCCCGCCGCAAAGAAAATCAGCTTTTCGGTTTCTTGCGCGGCCATTATTTCTTTCCAACTGCTGTCATATATTGGGGGAAGATTAGCGGGATATCCCATACTAACGCTCAATATGTCTATCCAAGGCTGTTCCGCCGCCCATTTTACGGCGCTACCGAGAGTTCCGTATTTCCATTGAACCATTACGATGAGCGCGTCCGGGCAATTTCTTGCAATAAGCGACGAAGTAGCGGTCCCGTGGCTGCCTTCGTCTATTATCGACGACTCTTCGGGCGGGTCGGCGCGCTGGTCTATGCAAATGGCGCCGATTATGTTTGTTCCTGGAATCGTACATAACTCTCCCACGCCAATGCCGTTCCAGAGTTTCTCGTCGGTCTTCCTGCATTCTTCATAAGTCCCGCTGAACGTCAGATCCAGCGCCCTTGCGCTCTTTGGAAAGCCCTCGATGTATTCTGATGGATGCATCGTCATGCCGGGTCTGCGGAATATTTCATGATATGCATTTATTCCGCTGTCTATCACGGCTACGACTACGTGCGATTTTCCTCTCAAATCGACAAATTTAGGCGCGCCGGTTTCCGCTGCGGATTCCTGTTCTGAATAAATCCGTGACTCGTGATAATCCTCATAAAAAACTTTTGCAGTAATGACGTAGCTGGTTCGCGCCACCGGCCCAGCAACACGCATATAGACGTCCCAATCTCCTGTTGATCTTTCCAGCATCGCCCGGTCCGTGAGCTCTATCTTTTCGTAGCTCCCTCCGTCCTTCTCGCTTTCGTATTTTGCTCCGTCCGGAGCGTATATTCTTATGTATAAATTGCCGTCAATGGGCAATTGGTCGGAATAATTCATCTCCACTAGAATTCGTTCTGGTTTTAGCTGCTTGACGGGAAACGTTCCTTCGCCGACACCACCTTCCCAGCCGCCAGAAAAGAAATTTTCGAAAGAGTATGTTTCGATGTATGGGGTTTCTTCTGATTTCTGCGTTTCCTGTATGCTATTGACGATTTCGCTGACCGAAGAAACACATCCGGAAAGCGCCGCCGTGAGCATCGCAAGCGCCGCAAATAATGCAAATCTTCTTGTCATGGACACTAATGAAAGTGGCTTGCCTGCATATAAACAATTCTGTATTTTGTTCGAAAGGGCAGAAATTGCCCACTTCCTTTCCTGTTGATTACGATTTGTTTGGACCATCAGCCCACCTCTTATTGCTGATATCATTGATTGCTTGAATTTATGTTTTTATGGCCTACAGAAGAACATTTGTTGAACAAAAGCGCCTTTTGTTTGCCTAGCGCCCTTCCTTTATTTCCTTGGCGATTTCCATGTATTCCTTTAGCTGGTCTTCCTTGCAAAGCTCGCGCCTTGGAAGGAACGTTGGCAAAAGAACTGCCGCGACAAGGCAAACCATTGCAACCATCGCCGCGCCAATCTGCGGAAGGGTTCTTGCAATCATTGCGCCAAATCCAATGAAAACGAAGGCCAGTATGGCATGGGGCGGGGCGACGGGCTTGGAGCGCCCGAGTGTCTGGTATGAATGTATTATCAGGAAAGGCATTCCTGCGATTATCGACGGCTCGAATATCGCGTTTGCAATGCTAATGCTTGCGCCTATCTGAAGCGTAAGCTGTATCGTCACCATTACTGGCAGTGCGTAAACTACCCCGCGAAGCGCTTTCTTTTTTGCCGCGACCATGTATGCAAGCGCAAAAAGTGCAATTGCCGGGCCGTAAAGTATGGAATATGTATTTCCTTCAGGTGATGCCGAGAAGTTGTGGGAATATGCCACGCCAAACGCTGTGAACAGGGCGGCCATGTATAAATTCAATATAGTCCCGTCCCTGCCGCGAGATTTGATTACTGCGGATTTTACAGGCGCCTCTGAAACACTGGCGCGCCCTAATGCAAGAATCGCAATAAGGGATATTGCTGCCGCCGAGGCCGTTGTTGCAAGTGCGCCTGCGGCACTGTACAGCGCGGCCCATAGAATTACGCCGGCGCCAATGGCAGCGCCCGCGATTGCCGCAGTCGCCGGCTGATGCTTGTATGAGCCGGAGCGCATTATCGACTCCGTCGCATATAGCCCTGCGGAATATGCAAGGCCAGAAGAACCAATGCCTATGACTGCAAATATGGTCGCGCCTCCGGAACCAAACGCGGATACAAGAATGGCGGTTGATGCTGCAAGCAGGCTTGCAACAAGCGCGGCCCGTATCGCGTTTTCGGTCCTTGAGAGCACGAAAAAAGCAACCGCCGAAAGCGCGGCAAATAGTGCCGGCGACGCGAAATTCACAATCTCCTTTTCCTGTACGGACAGTTTGTCTATTGCGCCTAGAAGAGGCGCTCCGCAAAGCACCAAAAATGCTGAAAAGGCGGCAAATTGTATCAGGAATGACCGTGGCCCGCTTATGTGCTCCATCTTCAACCGGATTGAAAGCAGGGTAAAAAAAGTTTCCAATTTGTATGTCGAACAGAAAAACGGATAAATGCGTTATCCATCCCATTACCATGAATGGGGAGGAGACAATACTAGCCGAGATACGCGACATTCTTGCGGGCATAAGCGCGAAGCTGGACAAACTTTCCGCAGGGCCGGAAAAGAAGGTAATTTCCGGGGAAATTCTCGATGCGGCGACGCTTCTTGGCCTCCCGGACCATCTGCGGAGAACCGCCATGGCAATTCACGCCGTAGGGCGCGGCACTGCCGAGGACGTTGCGAAGGAAACTGGAAACTCCCGCTCGATTGAGAGCGCGTACCTTAACCAATTGGTGCGCCAGGGATACGTGAAGCGGGAGCGCGGAAAGCTCAAGGGAGAGGCGCCAAAGAAAGTTTATTTCTACGTGTGAGGTGAAAAAATGATTTCGATAGCAGTTCATTCATACAAGGGAGGCACTGGAAAGACCAACGTCTGCATCAATCTTGCGGCGCACGCGGCAATTTCAGGCAAAAAAGTCTGCATACTGGAACTTGACCTTGATGCGCCAAACCTCCACAACCTTTTCAAAAACGACAAGGGAAAATGGATAAACGATTATCTTGAAGGCAGGGTGAATCTTGACGATGTTCTCGTGGACGCTTCGCGCGCCGCCGGGAAAAAGAAAATAGAGATGAAAATTGCGCTTGCCAATCCCTCGATAGATGCAGTAAGGCGCAACATGTCAGCGGACCGGAACCAGCAATTGCTTGCGCTCAAGAGGCTAATGGCTGCCCGCCAGTCTCTGGAAAAATTCGACTACGTTTTCATAGACACTTCGCCTGGAGTGAACTATTCTTCCATAAACGCCGTGCTTTCCGCGGATAGGATTGTGCTCATATCGCGCCCCGATACTTTCGACATTGACGGCACAAAAAGAATGCTTTCCGAATTCTATGGAGGGCTACAGAAAAAGGCGGGTCTTGTGATAAACCGCGCAGTTGGCGAGGATGGTGGGGCCGCGGCAAAGAGCATAGACATGCCATTGCTTTCGATAATTCCCTGCTATTGCGAGCTTGCGCACAACCGAAGCAACGGGATATTCATTGCCGACAATCCAAAACATGAATTTGCTGGCCACATTTCAAAAATTCTTGAGAGGACGCTGTTGCTTTAGAGCCGCGAAAATAAATTAGAAAAAGTGGAAGAATTTTCCCGGATTTATACGTAAGTCGCTAAAACCTTGAAAGTGTAGGGAACATCTCCCACACTAGTATAGAGCGAGTCCGGCCCGCCAGGAAGCTGGCCTATTAGAAGAGTATATTCCCCTGCCGCCTTTGTCTTCTTTATCGCTATCTGCTCATCGGTCGTTGCCCCGGTTGAGGATGCGATTTCCTTCCCTGACGGGTCGAGGATGCGCATGTCTATGTCGGACGCCGCGTCTACGGTTCCGGTGCCGTCAAGATCTATCTGCACCTTTGCGCCTGCCGGAAGTATTATTTTGTAAGTATAATACGACGTTCCTTCCTGCGAAACTACGGCTGCGCTTCCTGGCAGGGTCGTTACCGAGTCGCTTCCGGTTGCGAGATAGTTGACTGCGACAGTTATGTTGGCACTCTTGCCGCTAGAGTTTGCGATAACGAGATATTCGCCTGGCGCTGCGTATGTGTGGCTTGCTTCCTTTCCTGTTCCTGTCTCGCCGTCGCCGAAGCCCCATACTGCGTCAGATGCGCCTTCCGCCTTGAACTCAAACGATGGCGCGGTCTTTGTCCTTCCTGCTGGCGCCGCCCTGTTGTCTGCGGTTATGATCTCTGTAATTTCCCCGATAACTGTGGCATTGCTCCATTCGCCTCCGGCAAGCCTTGCCAATACCGCAAACTCGCCACTTGTATTGTCGTTTCCGTTTCCACCGTCAACGCACCCCGCGACTGCCGCGAGGATCATGCATCCTGCCATCAAGAAAGATATTGACTTCATGAAATCAGACCTGTAAGTGATTTGTCGTTTTTAAACTTTTCAGGGTGAAATCAAAGAAAATCCGAAATCGTGCATTTCTTTGGCGCCGCCTGCTTTTGAAAAATGGTGTCGGCGGACTTGCGCAATAAGTTGAGGCGCTGCTGCATGTAGTTGGAAACGCCGTACTTGTTTGCTATATGCTCCGCCATGTCGAAATACTTTTTCACAGAGCCTTCCGAGACCGTGAGGATTAGTTTGTTGCCGCATTTGCAAGTTCCAATCAGAGGGACGCGCCGGTACTTCGCGCCGCACTTCGTGCATCTTGTTTCCTGCGTGCTGAATTTCTTGAGGTTTCCAATCATGTCCGGCAGGAAGTGTTTTTCAATCACGCGCGCCGCAAGGTCTGAAGTGTCGACGCTGCGCAATTTCTCGCCGAGTCCGAATTGCGCATCCACTTTCTCCTGCATCGAGCCGAGCGTGGCATATGAGGTGCGCTTGACGCCTTCTGAAATGTCGCGGGTGTCGTGGGTGAAGCCGAATCCTTCGTATTGCTCCGGCTTTCCAAGAAGCGAGCCGACCGTGCGCATCATTCCCTCAACTTCTTTTGGAACGACGTGGCGCAGAGTCGCTTCATAGAATTCCAATGGATACTTGAAAGAAACGTCGACGTTATGAGATTCCTTGTCAATCTCATGCGGGTCTATGTTCGTAGCAAGAACGAGAGGCGCGTCCATCAATCCTCCGCGCGTGCTTGGAAGATACGATTTTGAGAAATTGATTAGGCCGTCCATCAGAAGCATGAGCGCGTCTCCGTCGCCGTCGCAGTTCCTCCTCTTGCCTGTGTGATAGAACGGATGCGCATAGCACATCTGCGTGTCGGTGTATCCTATGAGGCGGCCTAGAATTCCCGCGGAAGTGTGCGGAGCAAGCCCAATTACAAGCTCGCCAACAAGGTCCTGCGGCTCCTTTGCATTGTAGAAAGCGTCCATTCCGTAGAATTTTACAAGCAGGTCATCTACGACTTTGGATGCGCTTATTAGGTATTGCCCGCAGGAAATGGATGGAATGACGTCCTGCGCCTTTAACTCGAGTATCTGGTCGTCGCGCTCAAGTTGCTCTCCTTTGTAGTCTTTTACATATCCCATCTGGCGCAACTTTGCAACAGGCACTCCAATTTCGCGCGGCCTGAAATGTGTGAGCGGTGCATCCGTCATGTCGAAGCGCGCAGTGCCGTCCTTGAAAGTGTGTATTTTGTGTCTGGCGCGGATTATCCCCTTTTCAATAGGCTCCACGGCCTTTCCGTCGGAAATTACCCCTTTGACCCCTTTGATGTCGTCGCACTTGTATCCAACGACCGCTTCGGCGCGCGCCACTTCCTCCTTCAGGTTTTGCGGAAGGTCAACCATCTTCTGTCCTGAGGGAACGGTGTGTCCGCCGCAGCGGCATTTGTATTTGTAAGTCATAGTGCCGCACTGCTGGCACTTGCGCATTCCAATTTCTACTTTGAAAGGCTTGTCCATGCTTGATTTTGCTTCAATCGCCTCAAGCTTTTCGTTGCCCGCTCCCTGTTCTTCAAGCGCTTCCAATGCATTGTAAAGAAGGCGCTGAGGGCCGCCGAGATTTCCAACAGGGAAGAGTATGTGCGGGGCGGGCTTCATCATTCTCGCAGATGCCTTTTCCGGCCTGCCCATCCTTCCGCCGATTCTGTAAATTCCGCGCGCCCTCGTGTCGACGCCAGAAAGCAGATTTACGAGCTGGAGCGTGCTCACCGTCGGGAAAATCAATTTGTCGCTTGGAGGCGGGCTCCATGTGTCAAAATTCTGGAAGTGCTCTGTTTTCACGATTGCATCGCCAGAAAGGTCAAGGCCGCATCCGCGGATAAGCGGGTATGAATATCGTTCAGAAATGAGAAGTGAGTTTGGCCCGGCTTCGTGCAAAGCGCAGAGTTCGATTAGCGTGTTTTTTGATTCAATATCGGAAGGAAGCCACAACCGTCCGTTCTCAATTTTTCCGTTCGCAAGAATGAAATCGGCAAGCTTGCGCAACTCTTCTTTTGAGACGTCGTGCCAGAACAAAAGGAATTTCGAATGCAACGGAGTTTGGTATTTCTCGGCGATTGAAAATACAGTTTTGGCGTCGAGATTGCCGCCGTTGTCGGCAAGAACGTCCGCGAATTTCTTGCCTGTCTTTTTCTCGAACTCCATCTCAAACCATTCTATGCAGTACGGGCTGTCCACGAGGTTTTTGTTGTTTTCGGCGAATTCTCCAAACGGAACGAGAAGTTCGCCCATGTCTATAATGCGCTTTACCTCTTTTGAAAGTTTCTTTGCCTGCTCGGTCGTGTCAAGCTGGACAAGGTCGCCGTTTTTCAAAAGGACTATTGGCGCATCTATCTCGTCGCAGGGCGTTGCAATCGTCGCCTTGCCAGGGCGCTCGATTGCGATTTGCGTGCCTACGGCGATGAAATCGTCAAGAATGAACATTAATGATGGATGCAAGGCAGTTGATGCAATTCCTGCCGTTCTTGCCCTGCCGTAACGTAGGCGCAAGCCGCCTTTTTTGGACGGATGCGCCAGAATTGGTCGCCCGGCAAGCGTCTTTTCGAGATATTTGTCTGATGGCTTTATGACGACCGGGCCTGTGTCTCCTTTGCCTTTTGCAACGAAGCGATCTATAAATTCCCAGCCGCCGATGCCAAGTTTCTTGACGTGCTTTTGCACCTTTGGCGCCTTCAGGCAAAGGCCTTCTGCGATGACAAGGCACGCGCCTCCGCGTATGCCGTTCGTTTCAATTCTCGGCTGGTCGCGATAGCCTGAAACTTCAACGCCCCTTTCCGTGGCTTCGCCTGTAATCATTATCGGGCATCCCTTCGCAATGGATTCTATTTCCTCGGAATTCGGAGTGTACTGGAGATGCTGCGCCTGCTTGTATGCCGGGATTTCTTCCTTTAATCGCTCGGTTTCCTCAAAAGTCGCAACGTACGCGCCAATGCCAAGCTCGCGCCTTACTACGTCGGCGATTAGAACCGAAAGCGCCTGGCCAGTTCCTCCGGCGGAGCGAATCGGACCTGCATAGTAAACTGCGAGAAAACTGGTGCCGTCGGCGTTCTTTCCTATTCGCACGCCATTCTTGATTATTCCTTCGAGCGGCGCTACGAGCACCCCTTCTGTAAGAACCGCAAGTCCCGTCCTTACCGCCTGGTCAACGGCCATTTCGGTGCTTGCGCCAGCTGAAACCATTTCAGAGGCGATCTGCTTTGATATGTTGAGAGCGACTTGCTCCCTGTCAAATTTCTTGGAAAGTTCGCGCACCTTTTCCGCGACGCCCTT
>JAQUQK010000024.1 GCA_028716125.1 Thermoplasmatota archaeon
CAACAAATTTTGCGACCCAGCGCTGTTGCCACGCAACAGCGCGCTGGGACAGTTTGCGAAGCAAACTGGATATTCTAAAAACAACAATAAAGAAAAAAATTACTGCTGAGCCGCCGGCTCTGCAGGCGCATTCTCGACATTTGCTTCCGCTGGCGCCGCAGTTTCTTCTGCAGGCTTTGCCTCTACGGGAACATCTGTCTGGGAAACGACTTCAGACTTGCGCATGTCAATGTTCTCGACCGGGTAAACTGTCTTGCACATCTTTGCGACGTCTGCAGTCAAGGTTCCTTCGATGATGCCCTTGACAAGCGCGTTGAAGTCCATCTGCGTCGCTTTTTCGATGAGCGACTTTACCATCTCATTGCGGAGCGCAGTGATCTGGCTGTTCTGTATCCTGCTGTGCGCGATTGCGACGGGCTTGAGTATGACTTCGGAGCCGTCCTTGGTCTTTACCGTGCAGACTGCGTCGATTCTGCTTCTGTGCCTGCGCATCAGGCGCCTGACGTAGTCGCTTGTGTACTCATGGCCGACGAACTTGGTCGATGCCTCATTGCCCTTTACTGCATCAACTTGGAAAATGAGCAGTACATGCATCTTTGCAAAGTCGCCAGTGATGTCCTGAAGCGTAACCTTGACTGTCCTGCCCGTAAGCTTTGCCGGGTCATCAGTCAGAGTATCCGCTATCTGGGATCCGCCGAAGAGCGCTGGAGCATTAATCTTATACCACTGCTTTGCGCGCCACTTGTCTTTCGCCGTGCGCGCCGCAGAATCGCTGGTTTGTGTACCTGCCAAATCAAACACCTTTTTAGGATGGGGGTATAATTTATCCATTTATGAATATGCAGGTTGGTTTTAGGTATATTTCACTGCATTCCGGCACATTATTTTTGCAGGCGTTCCAAAACTTTCATTATTCCCGATCCATACTGCGCCGCCTTCTTTTTCCTCTGGGAAATTTCTTCAGGCAGCCCAAGCGAAGCGGCGGCAGCGCGAAGTATGTGCTTGCGGACGCCGTCTTTTATCTTAAGCTCCGGAGGTATGTTTCTGGCGAGGGAGAAAACGCCGTCTTCCAGGAACGGGCAGAACAGTTCCGCGCCGAATTTTGCCGCGACTGCCTTGTCTATATTTATTCCGCTCTCCTTGAGTTTCATTGAGTCGTAATTTGATGATTTTGCAAATTCCTCGATGCTCATTGCGGAATATCTTGAATATCCGCCGAAAAGCTCGTCCGCGCCCTGGCCCGTTGCAAGAAAATTGTAGCCTCCCGCCGCTGCGGCTCGCGCTGCAAAGTAAAGCGGGAGCTCGAACGATATCTGCAGAATTGAGGGAAAGCCGGACGCGCTTTTGATTATCGATTCAACTTCCTTCGCCGCAGTTTCTATTTCATTTTCGCTGACAATTACATCTTCAATCGGAAGACCGATGAATTCTGCGGCCTTGTGGGCTGCCTCTATGTCCGGCGAGTGATTGCCCGTGCCAACAACGTAGAGCCGAACTTCGGATGCAAAGGGCTTTAGAAGGAACGCGACAAGGGAGCTGTCGATGCCTCCTGAAAATGGGACCGCAACCCGTTTTCCTTCGCATTTGCCACGTATTGCGGACGCGAGCGCCGCCGCTATGTCGGAAGTATATCTCTTTTCTGCGTCGCTCATCATCACAATCGCATCCTTGCGCCCTTCAGGATTTCGATGCTGGATGAAGTGCCGATACGGGAAGCGCCTGCGCGGATCATCTTCACGGCGTCTTCATAGGTATTTATCCCGCCGGATGCCTTTATTTTTACACGGGTGCCTTCGATCGCTTTTTTCATCAGAATCACATCCTTCTCGGTAGCTCCGCCAGGCCCGAATCCCGTGGAGGTCTTGACGAAATCTGCTCCTGCCTTCACCGCCATCCTGCAAGCCTCGTCCTTTTCGGAATCCGTCAGATAACAGCATTCCAGAATCAGTTTCAAGATCTTTTCCCCGCAGGTATTCCTGATTGCGCATATGTCGTTTTTTACCACATCAAATTTTTTAGATTTCAGGCATCCGATGTTTACCACCATATCGAACTCGTCCGCTCCGTCGAGGAGCGCTTTCCTTGTTTCAGCGACCTTCGATTCGGTGCTCGTGCTGCCCAGCGGAAATCCTATTACTGTTGTTATTTTGACATCGGAGTGCCCCAGGAATTTCTGGGCGTGGCCAACCCAGCAGGGATTCACGCAAATGCCGTAAAATTCGTTTTCCTTCGCCTCATTGCATAACTTTTCGATGTCCGCACAAGTGGCAAAGGGGCGGAGGTTCGTATGCTCGATGCATTTTGCAAGGTCGTAGCCGTCCATTTGAACGGCTGAAAATCCATTGCGCGTAAAAGAAGCTGCCGAAGGCGCCAAAATGCGGGGAGTGAAAATGAGAAAGAGTGAAAATGCGCTATTTCTTCGCCTGCGGGGATTCCTTTACCTTTTTCACGGCAGTCTTTACCGCTTCCTCAATATTCCCCGAAAGCGGGCCGCCGCCCTGTGCAAAGTTCTTGCGGCCTCCGCCGGATCCGCCGATTATCTTGGCGGCTTCTTTCAGGATTGCATTGCAGTCAACTTCAACGTCCTGCGAGCATGCGACGACCAGTTTTCCGCCGTCCTTGTTTCCGCCGAGGACCGCCACGACTCCAGACGGTTTTACAAGCGCCGCCGCCGTTGCAATAAGCTCATCCATGTCCGCGTCCCACACATCGGTGGCGATGCTTAATTTCCCGGTTTGCTCGGCATTCTGCATTATCCATGGAACCTTTCGGGTTGCCACGGTTTCAAGGGACTCCTCGACTTTCTTCTTATACTCCTTCCATTCATTGAAGAAGCGCTTTGCAGTCTTTGTGAGCTGGTCTACAGGAACGCCGAATGTTTCCGAGGTCTCGTTTAGTATTTTTTCGGTTTCCTGTATCTGCCTTATTGCTGCAAGGCCTGCAGAAAACTCAATTCTCTCCACGCCGTCCTGGATGCGTTCGGTACGCAGAATCTTTATCGGGCCAACTTCGGACGTGTTCGTGCAGTGAGTTCCCGCGCAAGCCTCTACATCGAAATCCGCAATCCGAACCACGCGGATCTTGTTTCCAGGCGGGACTCCGCCCTGGTAAAGCCTGAATCCATATCTTGACTCGGCGACGTCCCTGTCCATCACAGTGCGCTCGACCTGAATTGCATCCATTACAATCTTGTTTGCAAGAAGCTCTATCTTGTTTAGCTCCTCTGGCGTTATTCGTTTGTAGTGCGATATGTCTATGCGCGAGCGGTCAGTTCCCTTCTGGGCGCCCCACTGCCATATGTGCTGGCCAAGCACGGCTCTTGCTGCGCCGTTTATGACGTGCGTGCCGGTATGGTGCTGCATCAGCGATTGCCTGCGCTCGGAATTCACCGTTCCGTGAACGACGTCTCCAACTCTGAGGCTTCCGGATACGTTGTGGATTACTAATTTTCCCGCCTTTTGGGTATCCTTGACGTCAACCATCCTTTCGCGCGTGGATAAGCTTCCAACGTCGCCCGGCTGTCCCCCGCCTTCGGGGTAGAATGCAGTCCTGTCAAGTATCGCCTTTCCGTCCTTGCACCACAATACGACCGCGTCGAATTCGCGCGTTTTCACATCATCATAATACAGCAATTTTGTCTCTGGCAGGTCCTTTGGATATTCCTCTTGTTTTTCCTCTTCCTTTTCCTCGCCCTTCATGTGGCGCTCCGCCACCTTTGAGTAGAAGTCTTCGGGAATGTCGAAATCGTGCTTGTTTGCGGCCGCTATCTTCTTTACGAATTCTGGGGGCAGCCCGTGGCTGTCGTACAGGTCTACAAGCGTCTCGATGTCAAACTGCTTCTTGGACTTTATGTGCCTCATCACAAGCAGTTCGCCCTTCGACGTTGTCTCGGCGTACTTTTGCGCCTCTGTCTTCAGCATGTCGGAAACGGTAGTCCTGGAATCATACAGTTCAGGGAAATCCTTTGACATTATCTCGAGCTGCTGCGAAACCAGCTCGTCAACTGTGGTATTAAGCCCCAGGTTCTCGATTGCGCGCATTGTCTTTCGCGCCACCAGCCTTGCAAGGTATCCTCCTTTTACATTTGACGGGACTATGTTGTCGCCCAGCATGAACGCGAGGCATCTCGTGTGGTCTGCAATCAGGTATATGTTTTCCAGCGTGTTCATTATGCTCTTGAGTTCCGCTTCGTATATTTTTCCGCCTTTCTTGGCGACGCGCTTTATGATGTTCTTGCGAAGGGCATCCATCCCGGAAGCGGTGTCTGGGTCGACCTGCCCGGACAGGCGCGCCCATTCTCCCATTGCCATCTTGTAGTCTTCGTGTTCTATCTTTTTGGAAATTCCCGTCATTTCGCAAAGCTTGCTTACCATCTGCGGGTGCACGGCATCGTAGATTGTGGGTGTCCCCTGCGAAGCCCATACGAGCCTTTCCAGGCCGTACCCGGTGTCTATTATGTTCAATTCCATCTTAGAAAACTTCTCGCCCTTTATCTCGTATTGGCCGTACTTGTCGGCCTTCATGTTCATGAAAACGAGCGTTGCCACTTCTAGCCCGCCAACCATTACTTCAAGGGCAGGCCCCGCATTCCCTCCGCCGGACCAGGGGTTCTCCTTGTAAGTTATGCGCGACGAGTCTATGTCAAGAACCTTGGTAAGGAACGTATGGCAGTAGCGGACGCAGTCCTCGGTCCAGTAAATCTTTTCGCGCGGGGTGTTGAATGCGTGGTGCGCCATCATTTCAAAATTAGTCAGGTGGCGCCCGGTTTTTCCGACTGCAGTTATGTCATTAAGGCGTATGCAAGGCTGGCTGATTACAAGCGGATTTGCAGGAGGCTTTGATTCGCCGGAAGTCACGTGGGGCTGGAAGTCTGCGATTGAAGCGATTGTAAGATATATGTCAGTCCTCCAGCGTGCAACCACGGGATAGCGCCTTATCGGCTTGTGGCCGCGCTGCTCGAAGAAATTAATGAACCTGGAGCGCATCGAGGCGAGGTCGTATGGCTTCTTTGTAATGGGGGCACCGATGAAGTCGTACTCGTCGCAAGGGGCGTCCCCGCAGGTATCGCGCGAAGCGCTTGTCGTCCAGTAAGCGGACTTGCACTTCTTGCATATTTTCCTGGTAAAGCCGGATTCTTTGAAGAACTGGAGGTTCAACTGGTCTTCGAACATGATTTCCACCTTGTAATTTGCGCACAGTCTAGGTAATTCTGGAATCCGATATGTATTAAAAAGCGTGATTGCGGATTCAAATCCCAAATCCATAAAAATCCCCCATCGATACGAGGCACTGCGAAACAGCGGAAATTTTTGCGCGGCCGTGGTCTAGTGGTATGACGTAAGCTTCCCAAGCTTATTGTCCGGGTCCGATTCCCGGCGGCCGCACTTCGGCCTCCTTTCTTCCGCACTTGTTAAAACCCAATAGTTAATTCTCTTTTGATGATGGCATCGGCGCCGGGCAAGATAATCCTTTTCGGGGAGCACGCAGTCGTTTACGGCGAGCCGTGCGTTTCGATGGCCGTCAACCTGCGCACAAAAGTGTCCGTGCAGAAATCAAATTACTTCGAATCGACAGTTGATGGATATTCAGCTTACCGCCAGCCCCACATCAGGACTGCCCTTGGAATTCTTTGGAAAGACGGGCCGGTTGAGATAACTACAAAATCTGAAATTCCAAGCGCTGCCGGCATGGGTTCGTCGGCGGCACTGGTCGTCGCATCGGCGGCGGCACTTACGAAACTTGGCGGCTCCGAAGTATTTGAGGAGCAGATTGCAAGAACTGGATTCGAAGTCGAGTATGCAGTCCAGGGAACGGCAAGCCCGAACGACACTTCTGTTTCTTCCCACGGCTCGGCCATAATGCTTTGCAAGAATAAGCGCGACGACCTGAAGTTCCTTTGGGAGATAGAAAAGAACGGCAAGCGCTGGTTCGTCCACCACTGCGAATTCCCGGATTTCAACGTAGTTGTCGGCTATACTGGCGCCCGCGGCAGGACTTCGGAACAGGTCGCAAAAGTCAAAAACCTCGTCGAACGCTATTCTTTTACCCGCGATGTTGTGAAGGAAATCGGCCAGATAACCGAGGAAGGAGCGAAGGCGCTTGCGGCAGGGGACCTGAAAAAAGCGGGCGCGCTCATGACCAAGAACCACAACCTGCTTGCGATACTCGGCGTTGACACTCCAGAACTGCAAAAACTAGTAAATGCCGCGCTCCCGACTTCATACGGCGCTAAAATCACCGGTGCCGGTGGCGGGGGATGCATGATAGCGCTTACCGAAAACCCGGACGAAACTGCGAAGGCAATAGAATCCGCAGGCGGTAAGGCGTACAAGGTCAAATTGGAGCGCAGGGGTGTTTATGTTGAATGATGATTTGATTATCGTAAAACTCGGCGGAAGCGTGATAACTGACAAGAAAAGCGAAACGCCGAAGTTGCGCACTGCCGTTCTTCGCCGCCTTGCAAAGGAAATCGCGGCTTCAGGCAAGCGTACGATCATCGTCCACGGCGCAGGCTCTTTCGGCCACCCGCTTGCAAAAAAATACAAGCTGAATGATGGATTGATTGAAGAATCGCAGAAAAAGGGCTTTGCGCTCACGCAGGCGTCGGTTCGCAGGCTTAACCTGAAAGTTATAGATGTGCTTCAAAACGCTGGAATAAGCGCCATTTCTCTGCCGCCAGGCGCAATTCTGAAATGCAGGGGCGGCAAGGTTGCGGAATTTGGCGCAGGCGCCTTCGACGGCTACTTGCGCGCAGGGCTTGTCCCGGTCACTTTCGGCGATGCAGTAATCGATGAAAGCAAAGGTTTCTGCATCTGTTCCGGCGATTTGCTGGTCGAGAAACTGGCGTGCGAATTCGAGCCGGAAAAAGTCATTTTCGCGGCGGATGTTGATGGAATTTTTGACAGGAATCCTGCAGAGAGATACGCTAAACTTTTGCGCGAAATAAGCGTTGGAAAAATAGGAAAAATTGCAGGCGAGAAGTCGCGCCACACTGACGTTACCGGTGGCATGAAAGGAAAAATAGAATCAATAAAGCGGATTGTTGCCAAAGGAACTCAAGCAGTCGTGTTGAACGGCAACAAAAAGGGGCGCCTGCTCTCTGCGCTTCTCGGCAAAGAAACGGTTTGCACGAAAGTCGAGCCTTGATTTTTTAATGTATTTCACGCCCAAACTTTTGCGGCAAGCCGCCAGCACCAAACGAAATTCGCATCAGCAAAAAACAATCCAAAAATCCCGTTGTATGGAAGGTCCACGCTGGCCTCACTAGGAGGGGATGGGATGCACTCATAAAAGAACGAGTGCCAGGCGACCTTCCACTTACCTGTAATAATTAGAAGTTAATAAATGTTTCCGAACGGCATCCTTATTTGCAAATGCATATGAAATTCCACGCGGAAAGGTGCTTTTCCTATATAATTATATAATAATAATATATACAGGTGAAAGGGACCTGCAAGGCATAGTAATGTGGTTTGTATGGCTTTGTAAGGCGGGATGCATGAGGGTTGAGATTATGGTTGAAAATATGTCTGATAATTCAAACGCTGGAAGCGCAATTCCGGCAAACAACGGTTCCGGATCGGGCGACTACGACGCATCCAAAATCCAGGTCATGGAAGGCCTTGAGGCCGTGCGGAAGCGCCCCGGAATGTACATCGGCGACACGCACAGCACCGGCCTGCACCATCTTGTTTACGAAATCGTGGACAATTCCATTGACGAGGCTCTGGCGGGATACTGCGATGAGATAAACGTCAAAATCCACAGCGACGGCAGCGTTTCCGTCGTAGACAATGGCCGTGGAATCCCTGTCGACATCCATCCTAAATACAACAAGCCGGCGCTCGAAATAGTGATGACCATCCTACACGCGGGCGGAAAGTTCGACGCCAATTCATACAAGGTTTCGGGCGGACTGCATGGCGTTGGAATGCATGTGGTAAATGCGCTTTCGGAGCGCCTTGATGTGAGGGTAAAGCGCGGCGGAAAGACTTATTTCCAGCACTATGAAATCGGGAAGCCGAAAACCTCGCTTTCAATTGTCGAGGAAAACGTCCAAGGCACAGGCACGGCAATCCACTTCATGCCAGATAAGACAATTTTCGAGACTACTGTTTATGATTACGACATTCTGGCTGCACGCCTGCGCGACCTTTCATACCTTAATAGAGGTGTGAAGATCATCCTTTCCGACGAGAGGCAAAGTGCCCTTGACGCCGAAGGCAAGCCAAAGCAGGACGTTTTCCAATCATCCGGCGGAATTTCAGAATTCGTCGCATACATAAACAAGAATAAGACTGCGTTCCATCCAGTTATCTCGTTCTTCGGGAAGTCCGAAGGCGTGAAAGTGCCAGTGGAAGTTGAAATCGCCATGCAGTACACCACCGAATACAGCGAAAACATACTTACTTTTGTAAACAACATCAACACCCGTGAGGGCGGAACTCACCTTGTGGGGCTTAAGGCGGCACTCACGCGCACCATAAATGACTACGCAAAAAAGAACAACATGCTCAAAGGCGAGGATGCTCTGCAGGGCGACGACGTGCGCGAAGGCCTCACAGCGATAATGACAGTCAAGATGCACGAGCCGCAGTTCGAAGGCCAGACGAAGATGAAGCTTGGCAACTCCGAAGTAAAGGGGATAGTGGAAGCACTTACGAACGAAAAGCTAGGGCAGTATTTTGAGGAGCACCCGCTGGAAGCAAAGAACATCATCCAGAAGTCGGTTCAGGCATTCTATGCAAGGGAAGCGGCAAGAAAGGCGCGTGAACTCGCAAGGCGCAAGACCGTATTCGGCTCAGGCGGGCTTCCGGGCAAACTTGCAGACTGCTCCAACAGCGAACCGTCAAAATGTGAAATATACATAGTCGAAGGAGACTCTGCAGGCGGAAGCGCAAAGCAGGGACGAAACCGTGAATTCCAGGCAATTCTTCCACTGAGAGGCAAGATCCTGAACGTCGAAAAAGCAAGAATTGACAAGGTTTTTGAGAACGCCGAGATACAAGCACTCGCTACTGCAATAGGCACGGGAGTCGGCGAGGAATTCGACATTGCAAAAGCGAGATATCACAAGATAATAATAATGTGCGATGCTGATGTCGATGGCGCCCATATCCGCACTTTGCTCCTGACGTTCTTCTTCAGATACATGCGCCAGCTTATAGATTCGGGCTACGTTTACATAGCACAGCCGCCGCTTTACAGAATCGCAAAGGGCAAGATTGTTCGCTACGCATACTCGGATGAGGAAAAGGACAGAATTTACAAGGAAATCGGCGGGGAAGTCTCGCGCTACAAGGGTCTTGGTGAAATGAATCCCGAACAGCTATGGGAAACCACGATGGACCCTGCAAATCGTTGCGTTTTAAAGGTCGATGTTGAAGATGCCGCGCTCGCAGACCGCCTTTTCACGATTTTGATGGGCGAGGAAGTCGAACCGCGCAAGGAGTTTATTTACGCGCACGCAAAAGAGGTGACGAACCTCGACATATAAGGTGATGCTCATGGTTGACGATACTCAAACAAACGGAAACGGCACAACAAGCGCAACAGAGCTTCAAAACGCGTCGCGCGTCCAGATACAGCCCATAGAGACGGAGATGAAGACTTCCTACATCAATTACGCGATGTCTGTCATCGTCGGGCGCGCCCTCCCAGATGCGCGCGACGGCCTGAAGCCCGTTCACCGCAGGATTCTTTACGCAATGAGCGACATGGGGCTTACGCACGAAAAGCAGTATAAGAAGTGTGCAAGAGTGGTCGGTGAGGTTCTTGGCAAATACCACCCGCACGGCGACACGGCTGTTTATGACTCGCTTGTAAGGATGGCCCAGGACTTCAGCTTGCGCTACATGCTCGTCGATGGCCAGGGCAACTTCGGCTCGGTCGATGGAGACAGCGCTGCGGCAATGCGTTATACAGAATGCAAGATGGCGAAAATATCAAACGAGCTTCTTGCGGATTTGGATAAGGAAACCGTTCCATTCACAGACAATTTTGATGCAACGCTCAAGGAGCCGACAGTACTTCCGTCGAGATTTCCCAATCTTCTTGTCAATGGCTCGTCCGGTATCGCGGTAGGAATGGCAACGAACATGCCGCCGCATAACCTGAGCGAGACGATCGATGGCGCGGTTCTTCTGATAGACAAGCCCGAATCCACAATCCAGGAAATGATGCAGTGCATAAAGGGACCGGACTTCCCGACCGGAGGAACGATTTACGGAATGCGCGGAATATATGACGCATACACCACCGGCCGCGGCTCTATAACCATACGCGCAAAAATGAGGATTGAAGAAGAGGAGCACCGCATAATCGTCGACGAAATCCCTTATGCAGTCAACAAGGCGGAGATGCTAAAGGACATCGCCGACAAGGTTAAGGAAGGAGTAATAGAAGGAATAACCGACATACGCGATGAGTCAGACCGCGATGGAATTCGCATAGTTGTCGTACTTCGCAGGGACGCGCTTGCGGACGTTGTAATGAACCAGCTTTACGCCCACAGCAATATGCAGACTCAATTTGGCATAATCAACCTGGCGCTAGTGAACAATCAGCCCAGAGTTCTTACGCTAAAAGACCTCATTGTTGAATTCCTGAAACACCGCAAGACTGTAGTCATAAAGCGCACCGAATACGACCTCAAGGCGGCGCAGGATAGATGCCACATACTCGAAGGATTAATAATCGCTCTTGACAATCTGGATGCGGTCATAAAGACCATCCGCGAGTCAAAGTCCGTTGAGGATGCGCGCGCAGGGCTCATGGCGAAATTCGCGCTTTCCGAGATTCAGGCGAAGGCAATCCTTGACATGAAACTCCAGAAGCTCACGAACATGGAATCCCAGAGCATCAAGAACGAGCACGCTGAAATCTGCAAATTCATAGAGGAACTGAAGATTCTGCTGGGCGATGAAAGCAGGATAATGGGAGTAATACGCGCCGAGCTTATGGCAATAAAGGACAAATATGGCGATGCCCGCAAGACAGACATAACTGAAGGCGGGGACATAGACATCGAGGACCTCATCCCAGTTCAAGACGTCGTAATAACAATCACGAAGGCAGGCTACATCAAGCGCACCCAGCTGAACGAATACCGCGAGCAGAACCGCGGCGGGAAGGGAGTAATCGGCGTTGAATCGAAGGAGAACGACTTTGTAAAGGATACATTCATTACTTCGACGCACGACTATCTGCTGTTCTTCACGAACCTCGGCAGGTGCTACTGGCTAAAGGGATACAGGATTCCGGAGGCAGGGCGCTACTCTGCAGGGCGTGCAATCATCAACCTTCTGCCAAGATTGCAGGAAAATGAAGTTGTGAATGCGCTCATCCCGGTGAAGGAGTTCGACGAGAAACACTTCCTGGTATTCGCAACGCGCAATGGCATAATCAAGAAGACGCCGCTTTCGGAATATTCGAACCCGCGCTCGACTGGCATTATCGCAATCAATATACGCGAGGGCGACGAGGTCGTGAACACTGCGCTTTCAAATGGCAGCCATCAGGTGATAATCGCATCGCGCGACGGCCAGGCAGTCCGCTTCGACGAGTCCGACGTGCGCGCAATAGGCAGGAACGGAATGGGCGTAAAGGCGATGACGCTTGAGGACAAGGACGAAGTGGTTTCGATGACCCTTGTGACGCCTGAAGAGGCGGAGCGCAAGCTTCTGCTGTCCATAACCGAGAACGGCTACGGAAAGCGCACGCCAATTTCGGAATACCGCCACACGGCCAGGGGCGCGAAAGGCGTAAGGACGATAATCGTGAACGAGCGCAACGGCCCGGTGATTTCGGCGCTTGCGACCGATGAGAATGACCAGTTGATAGTCACAAGCAAATCCGGAATGATGATACGCGTGCCGATTTCCACAATACTGGAAAAGGGCAGGAGCACGATGGGCGTTAGGATAATGAGAATGGACGAGAAAGACGTAGTGGTTTCAGTCACTCGTATTCCTGCGGAAGTGGCGATGGCGCAAGCTGCATCAAACTGTGATACTGCGAATCCATCTGCCGAAAATCCTGCGCCAGCAGAACCGCCGCAGAACGGCGAACCAAAGGCGCCTGCGCAGCAGTAACCTTTTTTCTTCTCTTTGTTTGCTCTATTTTTTAGCTAGCTTTATATTCTATATTTACAATATTCAAATCATGGACGATTCTAAAAAGAGAGACATTTTCAGGCTCGCGATAAGCATTGGAGTTTGCCTTGGCGTTGGATTGCTAGGTTCAATTTTCACGACGCCTGCAATTCCAACGTGGTTTGCAGGTCTTGAAAAGCCCGCATTCAATCCGCCGAACTGGCTATTTGCGCCAGTATGGACGGCCCTCTATGTTCTGATGGGGATTGCTTTCTTCCTTGTCTGGAAAAAGGATATGGGCAAGGATAGGAAAGCATATGCGCTTTTCGAAATCCAGCTCACCCTGAACTTTGCGTGGTCAATTGTTTTCTTCGGGATGCATTCAACTTTGGGAGGACTTGTGGCAATATCGCTTCTCTGGGTTGCGATCCTGCTGACGATATTGCGTTTTGCAAAAACCTCAAAGCCAGCCGCATGGCTTCTTTTCCCATATCTCTGCTGGGTGACGTTTGCGGCGATATTGAACGGCTATATTTATGCCTTGAACGCATAAACTAAATAGTGGAAATATCCGTGAAAATATAATAAGGCATTTCTGTATTAGGGGCAGGGCAATAACATGGACATAGGAACAACTCTTGCTATAAGCGGCGCGGGCCTGGCAGTCGGTTTGAGCTGTGTCGGCTCTGGTATCGGCGTTGGAATTGTCGGCGAAATCGCTTCAGGCGTTCTTGCAGAGGATCCAAATAAATTCGGCAAGCTTCTTGTGCTTCAGGCGATTCCCGGAACACAGGGCATATACGGCCTTCTGACTGGTTTCATAGTAATGATGAAGATAGGAATTCTTGGTGGAACAATCCAGTCGATTCCGCTTGAGACGGGGCTTGCCATAATGTTTGCATGCATTCCTGTAATGGTCGGCGAACTTTTCACCGCAATAGCGCAGGGTCGCGTTGCTGCGACAGGCGTATCGCTTGTAGCAAAGCGCGAAGAGGAAGTTGGAAAGGCAATAACGCTTGCTGCAATGGTTGAAACCTATGCAGTGCTTTCGCTGCTTGCATCGCTCATGATGCTTAACGGAATCCAGCTATAATCTTTCATTGGTGAAAGCATGGGCATCGAAATCGTCCGCGAGCGCATTCTTTCTGATGCTCGAAAGGAAGCGGGGCTGATAGTCAAGAGCGCAGAGGCAGAGGCAGCTAAAATAATTCAAGGGGCGGAAAGCGACATTTCGAAAGAACTGGCAAATTCCGAGGCAAAGGCGCGGGCGGAAGCGGAAAAAATTTCAAACCAGATACTCTCTTCCGCAAAACTGGAAGCGCGTTTCAGAATTCTGCAGGAAAAGCGCAAAGGCATAGACGGGATTTTGGAATCAGTGCGCGATGAATTGCACTCAATGAAGCCTTTGGAAAGGGCGAGTTTCATAGAAAACACAGTTGCAGGCCTTAAAATTCCCGGCGGCAAATATGAGCTTGACTGCGCAGAGCGCGACCTCGAGCGAATCGAGAAGAAGCGCCTTGACGAAATCTCAAAAAGAATCAGCGCTGACGGCGAGGCGGTCGTCATAAAGAAAGGCAATCCAATCCAAATATCAGGAGGATTCATTCTCCGTTCCGAAAGCGCAGACTATGATTTCAGCATAGAGTCGATTCTCCGCTCAAAGCAAGGCGAAATAGAGGCGGCGATAGTAAAATCCCTTTTCGGAGAAGCGCCTAAGAAACAGCAGGAATAAAGTGGATGGCATGAAAAACCCGTTCCTTCACCCAAGCGGGAGGGCAAAATTCCTAGAGAGCTCCCTTCTGCCAAAGTCGAAATTCGAGCAGATGGTCTTGGCAAAGGATGCCGAAGCCGCGCTTGAGCTTCTGAAGGACACGCGCTACGGCCCTATGATACATTCCAAAACCGCAAAAGATTATCAGCAGATATACGGCGCGGCGATAAATTCGGCGTATGCTGAAATAAAATCGATATACGAGCCGCTACTTTCGTTTTTCAAGATGGAATACGACTTTTTCAACTTGAAGCTAATTTACAAGAACAGGTTTGGGCTTCTGTCATTTGAGAGCGCGAAGGTTTTTTTTTCAGAATTCGGCTCTTTTGGCAAGGCTGCGTTTGAAAGCGCCCTTAAATTGGAGACAAGGGAGATTGGAAAAGCGTTTCCGGAATTCGAGCCAGTATTTGCGGAAATTGCATCAGTCTCAAAAGACAATTCAGACGCCAATCTGCTCGAAGCGGCATTCGACAGGCAGGCGCTTGAGAATTTATACAAGAATGCGCCGGAAATCCTGAAGCCC
>JAQUQK010000025.1 GCA_028716125.1 Thermoplasmatota archaeon
CATTTTTTCACCAGAACTTAAACGAAAATTCCGGTTCCCAGTCCGCTGCTTTTATCTCTCTGTGTCCGTCCTTGTAAATCACCAGTTTTGCGCTTTCGGGAACTGTTATTGTTCCTTCCTCAATCTGCTCTATTGTTGCCTTCTGCGTGAAGTAATATAATTTCACGTTGCTGTATATTGACAAAGATGCGTTGCTTCCGTCGTCGGTGAAAAGCGCAACGTGGTCGGGATGAAATACGCCGAAATTGCCGTTCAATTCCCAATCAAGCCCGCTGTCCTGGCCTCCGATTCCCGCAGCCTCCACTGGAATCCACCCGCCTGCATAAAATTCGACCCAGGCGTGCGCCTCCAGTCCGGTTTCGCGCACAATGTATCCGGAAACGAAGCGCGCCGGAATGCCTGCTGCCTTGCAAAGCGAGATGTAAAGGAACGAGAGGTCGTCGCAGTCGCCTCCGCCAATCTGCAAAGTGTCAAGCGGGGAGGTTGGCAGTTGGCTTGCGGAAATCTTGTATATTGTATTTTCCTTAAGCCATTTGAAGATGAGCCTTGCCGATTCGTATGCGGTTGCGTCTGTCGAACCTGCAAGTATCTGGGCCGAAAGCGCCTTTATCTGCGGATGGGATGGCATTATGAGCCATGTGCTCTCGTTGAAATATTGGTCGCCAAGATAGCCCGGTTTAGCGGATTTTGCCGCCTGTATTGATACGTTCGCATCTTCGAAAATTTTGAGGGTTTGCGTTCCTGAATAATTGACATAAACCGACCTTGAAACTTCGCCCTCGATGAACCATTCTGCCGTTGGGTTGCCTGCGAGGGATTTGACGGTTGCACCTGCGGATTTAGTGGCGCCAGTAGGAAACATCAGGCGGATTGTGGCATTTCCTTCTTGGTTTGAAATGTCGTAGCCATAGTGAATTGAAAATTGCGTCTGGTTGTCAATGGCATACATGCTGTCTATGTCGTAATAAGGGTCTATTGTGCGCTGTATATCTTCAAGGCAGCCGGACAGGGGCGCAAGTGAGAAAAGCGCAGCAAACATCAGTGCAAAAGCGATTTGCGGTTTGAGTTTCATAGTATTGTAGATGCGCCGAAAGTTTTTCAATGTTTGCGAAAAAAACGATTTGAGAAAGTGAAAAAGAGCCGTTTGCGCGTTTACAGGAACGGCATCTTGACGATTTCTGCCGCTTCCGGCTTTCCGCGTATGATTATGTCGACCTTCTCGCCGACCTTTGCGAATTCCGCCGGAACATAACCCATCGCGATTCCGACTTTTAGAATTGGGGAAACTGAGCCGCTTGTGATTGTGCCGATTTTCTTGCCGTTCTTCTGGATTTCGTATTCGTTGCGCGGTATTCCCTTGCTGAGCATCTTTATTCCAACGAGGTGCGCGAACTGGCCTGATGCCTTCTGATTTTCCATTACGTCCTTTCCGAGGAAATCGTGATCCCATGACGCTGCCCAGTCAATGCCTGCTTCTATGGGCGTGCGTCCGCCATGGAACTCGTGCCCTGCGAGCATCATCGCCTTTTCGAGGCGCAGGGTGTCGCGGCAGCCTAGACCGCAAGCGCGTATTCCATATTCCTTGCCCTTCTCGAATATCTTCATGAATGCCATTTCCGCGTCCTTCGGGGAGAGGTTGATTTCAAATCCATCCTCGCCAGTGTAGCCCGTTCTGGACAATATTGCATCGACGCCGCAGACCTTTGTCTTAGCGCACTTGAACTTGCCGAACAATGTTTTGGTTATGTCCATGCCGACGAAGTTCTGCATGAGCGCCTCTGCCTTGGGTCCCTGAACCGCGATGATTGCAAAGTCCTTGCTGTGGTCCTTGACCTCGACGTTGAAGCCAAAGCGCTTCGCCTGCTCCTGGAGCCACTTGGTGACGATTTCGTTCATTCCCGCATTTGGAACTACGAAGAACCCATCCTCGAACTTCATGAAAATCGTGTCGTCGATGATTGTTGCGTCGTCGCGCGGAAAAGCGCTGTATTTCGCCTGCCCGATCTTGAGCTTGTCCGGGTTGTACATTGTGCACTTGCTGATTAATTTCGCGGCATCCGGGCCCTTTACCCACAGGTTGCTCATGTGCGAAACATCAAAAATGCCGACGTTCTGCCTGACCGCCATGTGCTCGTCGACAATTCCCGTATATTGAACGGACATTTCCCATCCGCCGAATTCAATGAACTGGCCGCCCAATTTCTTTTGAACTTCATACAGTGGAGTGCGCCTGACATCTGCCATTGGTATCGCGCCCGTAATCGAAAAGAGTATTTTAGGTGTTTGGTTCCGGGAATCTTGGATTTGGAACTAATGTCGAAAAAATAGATAGAAAAAATTGCAGAAAAATCATTGGTTCTTCGTAAACGGCGAAACCTTGTAAAGCGGATGCGCCTCTGTGTTGAATACGGCATTGCTATAGTCCAGACGGGAGTCTTCGAATAACAGGAAGCAATACTTCATAGTCTCCGCAAGGAAAAAGCTATCCATGTAGTCGCCCTGCTCTTTTGTCTCGACGCTGTTCAGCTTTGTATATGCAATATCTGTCCTACAGTATTGGACTAAATCCTGGAACATAGAATATCCCATTTCCTTGTATTTCGGGTCGCCGGTTACTTTCCAGAGATGGTATGCCGATTCAAATATTTCCGGCCTAAGCTCATAGTTTGGCGATGTAAGCGTCATGGTCGAGTAGTCCATCATCTCCGGCTCTATGCCCCATTTGTTCCACATATAATATCCGCTTTCCATCAGCTTTTCCGCCTGCGGAACATTACCGGATATTGCAAGCAGGCCCGGCAGGAACATGTGGAGAGACCCGAATGTAGTTTCCGAGCGCTGGCCAGTTACCATGTCTGCGCTTCCATACCAAAGCATCCCATTGACTTCATCTGCCAGATACTGGTTGACTGCGGCAATGCAGGTGTCATACATATCCTTGAAATCCTGGTCCCCGAACAGCACCCAAGCCTTCCAGAGATACTCGTAGTACGAGTCTATTCCACCGCCGACATGCGATGTGGGCGAAAACCAGACCCCGATATAGTTGTCGATGCCGCTTCCTATCAAATTCGTCGTTGGGGCTCTGCGGTCGTATATTGCAACCATCGCGGCTTTGGCGGCGTTGTAATATTTTTCATCGCCAGTAAGCTTGCTCAACGTTCCGAACTCCAGCATAAGCGTGCCAACTTCGGCGGGGTTGGTTGTGGTTCCGCTCGTAGCTCCGGTTTTCAGGTTGACATAGCGATACGGTATTCCGCCGACCTGCACAGGTATCCCTGCAGGGGTGTAGCTCTGCGTAAACGCAGGCATGAGCCTGTTGCCAAGGTCTTTTGCAAGATTGAGCAGTCCCTCATCGCCAGAGAGCTGGTATGCGGACAACAGACCGCCCAATTCCCTTATCGTTATCTCGAAAACCTGGACATCGATATCCTTGTCAAAACTCAGATTTTTCTTAACATATTCTATTGCCGAGAAGAAAAACGAATCGAAGCCCATCAGATACAGCGTATCCAGCGAATCTACAATCGTCATGAGCAGTGGCTCTCCATACCAGTCGGACCAGTTCTTGCTGACGGGCTTTAGTATGTCATGCCCCCATGCATAGTTCACATAACCTGCCCATGCATGGTAGAATTCCACTAACACTTCACTGCGCCGCTGCGCATCCGTAGTGTTGACGTCGATAGCTCCACCGTTGCCGCCGTCATTAGCACCATCTCCGCCCCCATTGTCTGTTCCGCCATTATCATCGCCTTTTCTTTCCCCGCCAACACAGCCCGAAAAAATGGTCGCAAGCATCAAGCCCACTATGGCAACTGCAAATAAGTTGTTCCGCACATTATCGCCTCGCGCAACAAACCGCAATCGGTTTGCTAGATGGCATAATAATCGGGTTCCGCTATTTAGATTATTTCAAGCGGATTATTGGAATACAGCGAAGAATCAAAAAACAAATAAAAAAAATGAAGAAGAAACAACCCAAATTTACTTCAGGATGATTCTTGCGTCAACTACTGAAAGGCCCTTGCCGTCTTCGTAGACTATTACCGGGTTCGCATCCACTTCCGCGACTTCGTTCTGGAGGTCATGGACGAGCTGGGAGAGCTTGCTTACCGCTTCCGTGACCGCATTTATATCCTTGCGCTTCTCTCCGCGCGTTCCCTCGAGGATCTTGTAGCCCTTGATTTCCGATGCCATCGTCTGCGCCTCTTTCTGGCCTATTGGCGCGATTCTGAAGGATACGTCCTTCATGACTTCGACGAATACGCCGCCGAGTCCGAACATGACTGTGGGTCCGAACTGCGCGTCATTGGTGCTTCCGATGATTGTCTCGGTTCCCCATGGCGCCATGTTCTGGACGTAAACGCCGTGGATGTTTGCCTTCGCGTTGTATTTTCTGGCATTCGCAGTGATGAGATCATATGCCGCCCTGACGTCTTCCGGGGTCTTGAGGTTGACCTTCACTCCGCCCGCATCGCTCTTGTGAATGATCTCGGGGGAGACGATCTTCATGACAACCGGGTATGCGACTTCAGATGCGACCTTTAGCGCCTCTTCCACATTCCTTGCAAGCTTGCCCTTCGGGATTGGAAGGCCATATGCCGCGAATACTAGCTTTGCTTCCGGCTCGGTTAGCGCGTTTCTTCCTTCCTTGCGCACTGCCGCTATGATGTCAAGCGCCGCTTTCTTGTCGACTTTCCATGGCTTGAACTCGTTTGCCGCTTCCTCGCTGTAGATTGCATATTCGCGAAGCGCGCCCATTCCGTTCATCGCCCCGTCAGGCGTCTTGTAGTATGGCAGGCCGTTCTTGACAAGCCATGCGCCAGCGTTTATGCAGCGCTCTCCGCCGACAAAGGATATCGCAATTGGAATTTTCCTGACATTTGCTTCCTTAACTGCGTCGCATATTCCCTGCGCGATCTCGTCGGGATTTGTAAGTGATGTTTCGCAATAAAGGACTACGAGCGCGTCAACCCAATTGTGGGAAAGCGCGTCCTTTACTGCATTGTAATAGTGGTGGCGGTCGCCCTGTCCGGTGATATCGACGGGGTTTTTGGGTGAGCCGAATTCCGGCATGTGCTTGCGCATCATTGCCTTTAGGTCTTCTGGCGCGTCCTCAAGCGGGATGCCGTATTTCTCTGCAGAGTCCGTGGACATGACGCCTACTCCGCCGCCGTTTGTTATGACGAGGACGTTCTTGCCGTGCATCGGTGGCTGGAGCGAGAGAGCCATCGTGCGCTCGAACAAATCGTCGAGGTCGTGGGCCGATATGACCTTGCTCTGGCGGAATGCCGCATCATAAACTTTCGAGCTTCCCGCAAGGCTTCCTGTGTGCGATGCCGCTGCTGCCGCTCCGCGCTTCGAAACGCCGGACTTAAGGGCAATTATCGGCTTGCTGGATTTCTTTGCGACTTCGAGGAAGCGCCTGCCGTTCTTGAAGCCTTCGATGTAAAGCGAAACTGCCTGCGTGTCCTTGTCGCTGCTGAAGAATTCTACGAGGTCTGCGAAATCCACATCGGCCATGTTGCCGATGCTGACCATGTGGGAAATTCCAATCTTGTCAATCCATGAGCGCGCATCAATTCCGATGAGAAGCGCGCCTGACTGCGAGATGAGGGCGGCCGTGCCGTGGTATGGAAGATATGGCGCGAAAGACGCGTTGCACTTGAGCGGGTTGTTGAGAACGCCTACGATGTTCGGACCGAGTATCCTCGTGCCGTATTTTGCGGCGGTGTCGACAAGCTGCTTCTCGAGATCGTCATTGCCTATTTCGCTGAAGCCCGATGAGATGACCGCGAGGGATTTTATTCCCTTCTTTCCGCAGTCCTCGACTGCCTGTATTGCGAACTTTGCAGGTACGACGATGAGTCCAAGATCGACTTTTTCCGGTATTTCGGTGACGTTGTGGTAAACCTTGATGCCGCAGATTTCATCGGCCTTCGGATTGACCGGATACATTTTTCCCTTGTATCCCGAGTCTATCATGTTCTTCAGGCACTGGTATCCGATTCCCTTCGGATCCCTGGAAGCGCCTATTACGGCAATGGATTCTGGCCTAAAAAGCGACTGCATTGCATCCATGTGAGTCAAGCCCCGAATGCACAAGACAATTAAATACATTTCACTTTTTTAGCGCATTTTTCGTACGCTTTTTCCAGATTTGAGTTCGGCAAGTGACGATGAGAGAAAAACACACCAAAATTCCATATGTGGACTAGGTGGATTTGCCTTCATTGCATGGCTCGTAGGGGTTGAATGCGGGGTCGCCGTAGAGCTGATAAGACCAGCACATCGATTCTCTCATGTCTTCTTCAGATTGGCCGTTCCACGTAGATGCTATAACATTTGATTTTTCTAACAAAAACTGGTTTTTTGCATTCAGTAGCGCCTCTCCGACAGTACAGTTTTCGTTCAATAGATGCCGGAATGTAAGGTATCCAAGCCCAATATTGCCGCAAATTCCTTGAGATTCGTATGGATATATCGGACTGTCTGGAATCTCGCCAGTTTGACCAAAAGTGGTTCGAACACCCAGAAAACACGCTGCGGACCCTTTCTGCAAGAATGTGTACGCCATTGAAGTTTCTTTGTCCGTGCCTGATGCGCATTTTTCAAAATCGATTCTGCCGAGAGAGCAGCTTGCGCCAAAAAACACATTGGGCGGCATTTCCATAATGTCCCCGGAATCAAAAGAATTGCAATCTACTGGAGAACCGTGGTCGCACATCAATATGTAATTTGATTTTGCAATATCCGAGCATATCAAATTCGCTGATATTGTGTCCCCTGTTTGTTCGTCTACAAAATATTTTACTCCGGTATGTGCCTGCATTGTATCGTCGCACGTATTGAAAAAAGAGTCACGGAACATATTGTTGGTGGCCGTTGTTCCGCCCAAAGCCATGCGTTCAGTCCACACTCCAACGTATGTCAGCGCATTATTGTTCCAATCCGAACCTAGAACAATTGGATTTGGCGAGCCATCTTTGCTTGTTTTCGAAAGATGTGTTTGATAATGTATTATACGGTCGAGATAGCAACTCATGTTGCAAAGCGACTTGGCAATTACTCTACCCATCGCACATTCGATGGTTAGCTCATTTTCATCGAAGTTGGCATAAGCATTGTCTGAAGGACACGGATTCTCGCCCTCATACTCCTCCAATATTGCACATATTAAGCTCCCGCCGGGCTCAATTGCTGCATAATCTCCAATTATGCAAATAAATTTCAGCCCCATTCCATTACATTCCAGCATTTTCTTTGTTGTGTTAATCAAAATGCTCGTTTGTTCCGCCGAACCGTTTGTCGCAATAATCAATCCAATTCTGTATGCTGCAAGCATGCTTCCCAAACAGGAAAGGTGCGCAGTATAGAATGCATTGGAAACGTTGTCATTCGGATTTACGACTGCAACATAGCTCAGATTCGTTCCTTTCTTTTTTCCCTCGGCAATTGTGTATCCCAGGACTTCATCCTGGGATTTCAGCGAAACGCCCGCATCTTTGGAATAATGGGTGTTTCCAATCGTAATTATTTTTGCATATTTAGTTGCACCAATCTTCCAAAGCGCTTCGTTTGTCGTATCTCCTGAATATAGAATTGGCGCATTTAGAATCACTGCAAGTGGGCCGGCAAGTAGCGCATTTTCATAAGTATCAACAACAATCGCCTTGTCGCTAGTATTCCAGAAAGTAACTGCAACCTGTGAACTGAATTTTGACAAATCCGAAGCATCAATTTTTACGCCATCGCCTTTATCCCAATTGACGCTGACGTCGATTCCGCAATTTTTGAACACTGGCGCAAGTATCGGAACCGCTTTGTAATTCTCTTCTGAGAGAACTATGCGCTTCTTGTCCTGAAGAGTTATTTTTTCGAGAGTGAATTTTTCTGGTTTTTGAATTTGTTTATCTTGAATCCCTTTTGTGGTTTCGCTGTTTTGCGTCAAGTCTGTGACTTTTTTGTCATTGATACAACCCGCAAAAATCAAAAGCAGGAACATCGCTACAAGCGCTACCGAAAATGCTTTCGCCGCCATTTTCTCGAACCGGAAACGATTTAATTAAATATATAAGTTGTGGATGTACTGTTTGAATGTTCAATAATCACAGTAAAACCCTCTTTTCATCCTTCAGCACATTCAAAACTATCTGCGTGTAGGTGCGCTCGATTCCGTCTATGTCTAGTGTATGTTTTATGAAATTGTCAAGGTCCTTTCGCCCCTTGAAGCGCGCGATTATTATTGAATCCCATTCGCCCGTGACATCGTAAACGCCGAAAACCCTCTTGTCATTGGCAAGGGCGCTTTGCACTTCGATGAGGGCATTGTGCGCGATTTTCAGGCCGATTAGCGCCGTCAGATCGTAGCCCAGTTTTTCCGAGTCGATTACTGGAATATACTGCTGGATTATGCCTTCGCGTTCCAATTTTGCCACGCGGTTTGCGACTGTTGTAACGGATACGTCCATCTCTTCGGATATCTCGCGAAGGCTCTTTCGCGCATCGCGGTTTAAAATGTTAACAATCTTGCGGTCTAAGTCGTCCATATATGGACATTTGTTAAGTTTTATTAAATATTTCGCTACATTTGTCCAGTAATTTCGATTGAACGTTTATTAACGTTTGAACAATGATGCGTTTCGATGGGCATGGCAAGCATAACCGAGATTCTCGCAAAGGCAAAGGACGACGGAATAAAGCACGTCCGTCTGCAGTTCACGGACATTCTGGGCACGCCGAAGAACATAGTTGTTCCGCCGACGCGGCTTGAGGAAGCGATGGAAAAAGGGATAGCATTCGACGCATCATCGATAGCAGGCTATGCGACAATTGAAGAATCAGACATGATAGCCAAGGCAATCCCTGACTCTTATGTAGTAATACCCGACATAATAGAAAAGACGCCGACCGCGAGACTGATGTGCGACATATACAACCATGGCGGGAGGCGCTTCCCCGGCGACCCGAAGTATATGCTTGAGAAAGTGATGGACAGGGCAAAGGAGAAGGGATTTGTATACCACACCGGCCCGGAATGCGAATTCTTCCTTTTCAAGACACAGGACGGCGTTCCGACCACAATACCAAACGACAGTGCGACTTATTTCGACCTCTCAACGCGCGACATTGCCGAAGGGCTGCGCGCAGAAGTTTCGCAGGCAGTCCAGCAGATGGGCTTTGAAGTATATTCGGCCCACCACGAATGCGCTCCCGGCCAGCACGAAATCAACTTCGCCCACGCCGATGCAGTCACAACTGCGGAGCGTGTCATAACATTGCGCTACGTCATCAAGGCGATTGCGATGAAATACGGTCTTCATGCCACATTCATGCCAAAGCCGGTCTACGGCATCGCAGGCTCTGGAATGCACGTCCACCAGTCATTCATGACGCAAGCAGGCGAGAACAAGTTTTACGACCCAAAAGGAAAGAACGAACTAAGCCCGCTTGCATATAATTTCATAGCCGGCCTTCTTGCGCATTCGCGCGAAATGTGTGCCATACTGAACTCGACTGCAAACTCGTTCAAGAGACTCGTCCCGGGATTTGAGGCGCCGACATACATCGCCTGGGCGAACAGGAACAGGAGTGCCATGATACGCATACCCGCTGAGCGCGGAAAGGGAACGCGCGTCGAGCTTCGCAACCCAGATGGCGCGGGAAACCCATACCTCCAGTTCGCAGTGATGCTTGCGGCAGGTCTTGATGGCGTTGACAGGAAATTAAATCCGCCGGAAGCGATTGAACGCGACATCTACGAACTTTCCGCTGATGAGAAGAAAAAATACGGCATAGAAGCGCTTCCGACAAGCTTCGGCAGATCGCTGGAGTTCATGGCGGAAAGCAAGCTCATGAAGGACGTTCTCGGCGACCACATATTCAACCATTTCATGCACCTGAAATCCCAGGAATGGAACGACTATCGGGCGCACGTCACAAAGTGGGAGATCGACAAGTACCTGCCCATAATCTGAGGATGAATCCTTACCACTTTATCTCTTTAATCTCCAATTCCGCGCGAGGAGATTTATTAACACCTTTTCGATTTCCAGATATGGATTTTATAGTCGAGGGGCGCGCATTCGCCGGCGGCGAATTTGTCGAGTGCGCAATCGGCATAGAAAACGGCAGGATCTCAAGAATCGGAAAAACAATCGAGCCTTCCGGCGGATGCAGGCGAATTTCTGCAAAGCACATTCTCCCTGCGGGGGTAGATGCGCACGTGCATTTCCGCGACCCGGGGCTTACCCACAAGGAAGATTTTGCAACAGGCACGATGTCTGCGGCATTCGGGGGAATTTCCTGCGTGCTGGACATGCCGAACACAAAACCGCCAGCAGTTACAACAGAAGCCCTTGCAGAAAAAATAGAAATTGCAAAGCGCAAGGCTTGCGTTGATTTTGGGATTTATGCTGGCGCATCTGCCGTTGGAAACGTCGAAGCGCTTGCAAAAAAATGCACTGCATTCAAATTATACATGGCGGAAAGCACGGGCGGACTGAATGTGCCGGACTCTGAAATAGAGGGGATTTGCGCTAAAATCGCAAAGACAGGAAAAGCGCTTTCAATCCACACAGAGGACGAGAAAACGCGCAAGAAATTCGAAGAGAAAAACCTGGAAGACCACTTAAAATCGCGCAGCAACATATGCGAAGCGGAAGCAGTAAAGCGCGTTGCGGCGCTTGCGCCAAAATTGAAAAATGAAATTCATCTGGCCCATATCTCCGCAAAAGAGAGCATCGAATATCTCAAAAACAAGCCGAAAAACCTTACTGCGGAAGTAGCGCCACATCATCTTTTTTTGAACGCGGGAATGGACCTGCGCCAATATGGAAAAGTAAATCCGCCACTGAGAACAAAGCAGGATCAGTCTGCGCTCTGGGAAGCGCTGAATTTGGGCATCATAGATATGCTCGCCTCAGACCACGCACCCCACACCATTGATGAAAAAGAAAAAGAATTCAACGACGCGCCATCGGGAATGCCGGGCGTTGAGACGATGTACCCGCTGATGCTTGCGGCATCAAAGGTGAAAAGGATAGAAATTGCGCGTTTGGCAAATGCGATTTCGGAAAGGCCTGCGCAAATATTCGGTTTCGGCGAGAGAAAAGGAAAAATCGCGGTTGGCTATGATGCAGATTTGATTTTTGTTGACTTCCAAAATGCCCGCAAAATAAAAGCAGAAGACCTGCACTCAAAATGCGGCTGGACTGCATTCGAGAAATTCGACGCAATATTCCCGGAATCTACTATGGTGCGCGGGAAATTCGTAGTTGAGAACGGAAGCTTTGTCGGCGCTCCCGGCTACGGGCGCTATGTCAGCGAGTGATGAAATGGGCAAATTATACCTTATCGGGCTTGGACTTTACGACGAGAAAGACATAACGCTAAAAGGATTGGAGGCGGCGCGCTCCTGCGACAAGCTTTACGCGGAATTTTACACTGCGATTCTCTCCGGCTCGACACTGGAAAAACTTGAGGAAATGATCGGAAAGAAGATAGAAGTTCTTCCGCGCGTTGAAGTGGAATCCGGGAAGAAAATTCTTGAAGATGCAAAGACAAAAACGGTTGCGCTCCTCACCGCGGGCGACCCAATGACCGCCACTACGCATCTAGATATCCGCATCCGCGCAATGGAGAAAGGAATTGAAACACAGATAATTCACGGCACTTCCATATTCTCATCCGCTCCGGGCGTTCTTGGGCTCCAACACTATAAGTTCGGGCGCACTACGACAGTTCCGTATCCAGAAGGAAATTACCTGCCGGAAAGCCCTTATGACGTGATAAAGGAAAACCAGAGCCGCGGGCTTCATACTCTTGTGCTTCTTGACATTCGCGCAGAGGAAAAAGAAAGGCGCTTCATGACCGCGAACGAATGCATAGAAGTATTATTGCGTATCGAAGCGAAGCGCGGGGAAAAAGTGTTTACCGAAGAAACTCTCATTGGAGTTATTGCGCGCGCTGGTGCCCCAAAGCCCTGCGTTGCAGCGGGAAAAGTAAAAGACTTGAGAACGAGGGACTTTGGCGCTCCGCTTCATACAGTCATCGTTCCCGGAAAATTGCATTTCTTGGAAAAGGAAGCGCTTGAAAAATTAGGAAAGATTTAGAGAAAAAATTAGAAGACGTTTATCTTCCCTGCAACAAGCCCTTCCGTGATTTCCGGGCACCTGTCGAGCCATTCGTCCACGACGCGGTTAACTTTCTGCTCCATCTTATCCAGGCAACGGCCATCCGCTGGGATTATTTTTGCGACTGCTGCGCGCGGGTGGTTGATCGGCTTTCCTATCTGCGCCAGTATGTTGACATGCGCTTCCACTACGTCGCCGCCGAATACCTTGACTATGTCCTCTGCCATCCTGAATCCGAGGATGTTGTAAATCTTTCCAACGTGGCTTACCGGGTTCTTTCCAGCCGCCGCCTCAAGGCTCATCGGCCTGCAAGGTGTGATTAATCCGTTGACGCGGTTGCCCCTGCCGATTGCGCCGTCGTCGCCGTTCTCCATGTCGAGTCCTGTGACCGTAAGATAGTAAATTCCCGCATTGTAATCATCGGCGGTGTTTATGTTTATGTCAAGCTCGCGGTCGGTGTATTTGCACAAGTCGTCAAGGAGCTTTTCCCTCAGCTGTTCCTTGATGCTTGCGTATTCTTTCCCATCTTTTATATATGTGCCGACCATTGCCGCCGCGACAGTAAGAAGTATGTTATTGTCCGTGCGAAGGCCCATGACCTTTACGTCCTGGCCGACCTGCGGAAGCTTGTATTTATTGTTGATGAGCTTCTCGGCGCGCATAACAAGGTTCTCTGTCTCGGACATTGGCGCAAATCCTACGCCGAATGAAGTATCGTTTGCAAGCGGCACTTTCTTCTCGCCCGCATGCTCGAAAACGCCTATAAGGTCATCAGAACCTGGCCCTATCTTGCAGTCTATTACTGCCATCGATTCCGGGTCGAAATATCTAAACTTGCGCAGGTATTCTGCGCAGGCGCGAAGCGCGATCGGCCTGACCGGAAAATGATCTCCCTTGACCTGGTCGGTTGCCCTGCCCGCAATCGTGACAAGTATCGGCTTGGTAACCTCTCCGCCGCCAAAGCGCGGGTACGACTTTCCGGCGGCAATCTGCACCTTGTCGACGTTGTGGTGCATTATCTTGCCAAACCTTCGTATGTACTCGCGCGAAAGCTCCCTGCTTATTACCTCGCCTATCCCATCGGCAATGCTGTCCGGGTGGCCAAAGCCCTTGCGTTCCACTATCTCTGTCCTCTGCTGCTCAATCGGAATTGATGTCAGCGGCTCAACGAATATGTTCTTTGTCATATACACACCTTCAAAACTGAACTTTTACATTAAATGAACGTTTCCCTTTATACCTAATCACAATATATAAATTTTGGACTTGAAACCAATCAAACGGCTTTTGCCTCGAAAACTATCGCTCCGCCGTGGTATATTCTCACTATGCCAGTCGACGACACCAGAACTGCAACTGACTTTGTTATTTTTGTAATCGACGCCGCTGCAAGGTTTCTTGCGCCAAGCCCCATCGGGAAATCCACATCCCTGACCGTGTCAAGGTGCCTGCCCGCAGAGACAACGAAGCCCGTTTCGTCAACGAGCATTGCGCCATCGAGCTGTGCCATGTCCTTTATCGTCGCCATGTTGCATTCCGCGCAGATGTCGCGCTCCCGCCTGCTGTGGCCCTCGAACGGATTGATTATAAGCTGGTGCGATTTTTCTATGACTTCGTTCGTGTCGCCTATGACGAAAAGCGCGCCGCTGTGGATTCCCTCGCGGCCTTCCCTCGCAATCTCGAAAGCGACCTTCATGACGCGGTCGACAAGGTCCATCTTCACGCCGTTGTTTATCTCGTCCCGAAGCTTCACGGCGGGCATGTTCTTTCCTTCGAATATCATTATAGTTCCGATTTTTCCGTTCTCGGCAACGCATATCGCCTTGTCGGCGGAATTTATCAGGCCCTCCATGCAGGCGCTCGATATCATCGATTCGACGTAATTGGACATGTTGATTTCCGGCAATGCGTAGCCGTTCCTGCGAACAGTGACGCGGTTGCTTTCGATGTCCGAAACCCATGGGGCGCTTGAAGAAGTTGAAATTATTACGGGCTGGGTGGTATTGTCCACTATCCTGTTTGCAAGAGTGCCATTTTCTGTTATGACATAGACGGCAGTCGGCATAACGACGTTTTTAATTAGGTTAAATGACGCTGCCAGCGCATCCGCATCCATTGCATCCCATATTACTGTAGCACTTGAAAATATATAACTGTTTCGCGTTTTTCCCGTCAAAAGCTTAAAGAGCGGTTTTTTTATTC
>JAQUQK010000026.1:0-1342 GCA_028716125.1 Thermoplasmatota archaeon
AGCCGCAATTTTCCAGCGCAAGCCAGAGCGATATCAAGACGGTAAACAGGAGCGCGAGATGCATTTTATGCCGCGGAACGAAGATGCTCTGCGGAAGGGAAAGGTGCCCTGTCGTAGCGCGCCTGTATCATCAGGCAAAAACCGCACCACTCATTGACAGCACGAAAATAGACGGTTCTTCCCCGCCTGCGGTTTTCATAGGCCGGTTTGGCTATCCTTACGTTTCAGTAGGCCCCCTCGTTCCGCCGACGCACGGCGACACGATGATGTATGATATCCCCGAATTATGGCTGCGCGCTGGCGTGGATATTGACCAGTTCATTCATTTCCGCTCCAATTTGGTGCGCGGGAAAACGCTTGTCAACATTTTTGATTTGGAAAAAGACAGGATTGTTGAAGATACAAGATATATGGCGATGTCCACAAGCCCCGCCGATGTTGAAGCGGAATTCACAAAAAAACCGCAGGGCAGATTGGTAATTGACGACGATGTGCCGCCATTTGGGCCGAGCGCCCCTCTCAAAAAATTGGACCCGGGAAATCTCAAAATTGACCAGCGCATAGACAAGGCGTTTTCTGACACGGATCTACTGGCCGCAGAAGCGGTAAAGGGACTCTACAAAGATGGAACGTATGTATCAAAAATCCAGCGCGCTTTCAGCGTCGGCGCATTCGGCCTCAAGAAGAACCGCCGTTTTGTCCCTACGCGCTGGAGCATAACCGCCGTGGACTCGATGCTCGGCGAGCATTTGAAGCAGGACACGAAGGAAGCGCCGCTCATCAATGAATTCAGAATATACGAACAACGAAGTTTAGATAACACATGGCTCGTCGTGATGCTGCCGACCGCATGGCGCTACGAATTAGTTGAAGCGTGGTATCCGCAGACCGCCTGGAATCCACACGGCACGGAAGTCGACATTTGCTCGTCTCACGAATTTTTCGAGGGGCGCAAGACTTATGCGGAAATCGGCGGCTGCTATTATGCTGCGAGACTTGCCGTAAATGAAGCGCTTACAAAAGAAAGACGGCAGGCTGGCGTAGTGATTTTGCGCGAGGCCTTGCCGGGATATATTCTGCCGGTGGGAGTCTGGAACGTGCGCGAGAACGTAAGGGCCGCCGTAGCAACAGCGCCGCACAAATTCAACACTTTCAACGAAGTTCTGGACTTTGTTTCAAAGAAGACGAAAGTGACAGTGAAGCAATGGATAGAGCATAGCGCAATTCTGCACGACTATATTTACCAAAGAAGGATTGAGGATTTCGCTTAGTTTTGAAAAATCAATCTTCGATTTTGAGTTGCTTCGGCTTTTTTCCTTCAGTTGTCCGATTTTTTCGGACA
>JAQUQK010000026.1:1442-6014 GCA_028716125.1 Thermoplasmatota archaeon
GCCGATTTTAGTCTATTATTCATAATTATTAGGGTTCGCTAGGTGTTATAAATGAACATCAGATTCGGAATTGCACAGATTAGCACATTTTAGCGGTGAATTGAATGGTCAACGTACCCGAAACAGTCGACGCATACTGCCCCAAGTGCAAGAAGCACACGGCCCACAAGGTCGAAAGGGTGAAGAAGAGAAAGGCATCGGAACTAAAGCAGGGACAGCGCAGGTTCAGAAAGGTAACGTCCGGTTACCGCGGATTCCCTAGGGCCAAGCCAGAGGGACGCGAGAAGCCGACCAGAAGAATAGCGCTCAAATACAAGTGCACGATTTGCAAGAAGTCAACCCAGCCCCCGGGAAGGCGCAGCAAGAAATTCGAAATCAAGGAGTAAGGGTGTCAATATGAGCGCAAAGAAAGAAACAAGCACCTTCGTCAAGGTCAAATGCAACGACTGCGGCAACGAGCAGGTCATATTCGGAAAGGCGTCAACAACCGTGAAATGCCCTGTCTGCAGCTCAACGCTCGCAACGCCCACCGGCGGAGCGGCGAAGCTGAACGCCAAGGTCGTAAGGAAGATCAAGTAATCTCAATCTAGTTTTTGTGGTCAACATGCACAGACTGACACAGCTTCCGGAAGTTGGCGACCTGGTGGTTTGCGCCGTCGCAGAAGTACAGGCATTCGGCGCGTTCGTCACGCTTGACGAATACGACAACAAGACGGGGTTCATCCACATTTCGGAAATTGCGTCCGGCTGGATAAAGCACATGTCCGACTTCATACGCATCAAGCAGAAAATTGTGTGTAAGGTTCTCCATGTCGACCCTGTGAAGGGGCACATCGACCTTTCGCTAAAGCAGGTCAACGCCCACCAGAAGCGCGAGAAGATACAGCAGTGGAAGAACGAGCAGCGCGCCGAGAAATTCTTCGAGATAGTCGCAAAAGACGCTGGCGCAGACGTCGAGGCATGCTACAAGGAATTCGGCTACAAATTGATGGAAAAATTCGGCTCGCTTTATGCCGCGTTCGAGGTTTGCGCAAACGACCACGAAACGCTCAAGAAGCACAAGTTCAAGGGCGCATGGATCGAGAAGTTCGTCAAGGTCGCGCAAGATAATATAGTCCTGCCGAGCGTCGAGATAGATGGATATTTGACAATCACTAGCAGCAAGCCGAACGGGGTTGAAAGCATACGCGACGCCCTTGAGGGGTCGCTCGAAGACGTGCCGGAAGAGACCCCGTCGTCGATACAATACGTAGGTGCGCCAGTATACAGGATAGTCATAAAGGCGTCGGACTACAAAACCGCCGAAGCATCCATGAAGAAAATATCCGATGCCGCAATAGCCAAAATAAAGAAGGCCGGCGGAGAAGGGTCTTTCGAGAGGGAAAGGAAGGCATGAAATGAAAACCATGCTCCGAAGATGTCATAAATGCTCTCTTTATACGTTCGAGGAGAAGTGCCCGAAATGCGGCGCAGAAGCAAAGGTTCCAATCCCGCCAAAGTTCTCGCCTGAAGACAAGTACGGCAAGTACCGCAGGATGCTCAAGCAGGAACTAAGTGAAGGCGCGGCGCAGTAAATTTGAATGGCGCCGCCAAAAAACGAAAAATGCAAATTTACGATTAAAAAAGAGGGGTATGAAAATGCCAGAGGAAAAAAAGAGTCTGCTCTACAAGTTCAAGCCCATAATCGACAGATGGCCGGCAATTTCAAAGCCGGAAGGCCACGTTGCGTTCAAGACCAAGCTGATGTGGACTGGCCTTATTTTGATACTATATTATATGCTTGCAAACGTCATGCTTTACGGCGTCTCGTCGCAGCAGCTTGATATGTTCGCGGGATTCCGTGCAATCATGGCAGGTGAGTCTGGCTCCATCATGCACCTCGGTATCGGACCCATAGTCACTGGTTCAATCATCATGCAGCTTTTCGTCGGCGCAAAAATCATCAACCTTGACCTCAAGAACAAGGACGACAAGGCGATTTACCAGGGATTCCAGAAGATTCTCGTCCTTGCAATGATAATTATCGAAGCAGTGCCACAGGTCTATGGATACCTCAGGCCCGACACGGCATTCGTCGGCATGGTAGGCGACGGATGGGCGAAATTCATAATCATCGCGCAGCTGTTCGCTGGCGCATACCTCGTATTCATGATGGATGAGGTAGTGTCCAAATGGGGCATCGGATCAGGTATCTCTCTTTTCATCGCAGCTGGCGTTGCTCAGGCCATATTCACGGGAACTTTCAACTGGCTACCGACAAACGCGGATGCGGTACTGTCTGCAAGCAACCCGCCCGCAGGCTGCCTCATAAAGACAGGATATTTGCTAATTGCACAGCCAGTTTCGACGCTTGTCCGCGGCGGTGGATTTGAGACCCTTTTCATAGGCAGCGGCAACTCACTCATCTCGCTGCTTGGAACAATCGGAATATTCTTCCTTGTAGTGTTCGTTGAAGCGTCGCGCATAGAGCTTCCGCTCGCGCACACCACGGTGCGCGGAGCGCGTGGAAGATACCCAATCAAGCTAATCTATGCATCAAACATCCCAGTCATATTGATGTCTACGCTCCTTGCAAACATAAACATGTTCGCCATATTATTCTGGAGCAACCCAGTAATGCGCAAGATCCCGCTCATAGGCGGAAAATGGTGGATAGGCAACTTTGGCCCGCTTGACAATCTGAGCCAGAACCCGATTGCAGGCGGTGCATGGTACGTTTCAAGGCTAAATGGAATACAGGAATGGCTTCTTGCGCCGCTGTTCCCAGACAAGTACGGAGCATATCTTACGGCCCACGCGCCATGGCAGATGGCAATACACATTGTGGTATATCTCGGACTCATGATATTCGGCTCCATACTCTTCGCACTCTTCTGGATTGAGACCACCAACATGGCTCCGAAGGACGTGGCGCAGCAGATTCAAGACAGCGGGATGCAGATTCCAGGTTTCCGCAGGGACCCGCGCATCATAGAAAAGATTCTCGAGCGCTACATCCCGGCAGTCACGGTCATAGGCGCAGTGTTCGTAGGCGGGCTTGCGGCATTCGCGGATATGATTGGAACCGTAGGAAACACGTCCGGTACTGGTGTCCTGCTGACCGTAGGTATCATCATCCAGATGTATGAGCTTATAGCAAGGGAGCAGGCAATGGAAATGCACCCGATGCTGAGGCAGTTCTTCGGCGTAGAGTAAGCCGAAGCAATTTCTCCTGTTTTTCTTCGTATTTTTAACTTTGATTTTTAAATGATTTTGCTGCTTGCCAAAAGCGCCAGAAATATGAATCCGCAAGCGATACGCCGAAAGCGGAATGGTTTGTAGTGATAACATGGACACAAAAATAAAGTCTGTGAAAAGCCTAGAAATTCTAGATTCGCGCGGAAATCCAACTGTAGAAGTGGAAGTCGAACTTGTGTGCGGCGTGAAAGGGCGCTCCGGCGTTCCTTCAGGCGCATCTACAGGCGTGCACGAAGCAGTGGAGCTGCGCGACGAGGATAAGAAGCGCTACCTAGGAAAGGGCGTGCTCAAGGCAGTCGAGAATGTAAACAAGGTTCTGGCGCCAGCGCTCGTAGGAAAGGACGCGCAGAGCCAGAAGGAAATCGACGAGATCATGCTCAAGCTCGACGGAACAAAGAATAAGGGTAAGATTGGCGCAAATGCGATTCTTGGCGTTTCCATGGCGGTTGCGCGCGCTGCTTCCATTGCAACTGGCATGCCTTTGTACAACCATCTTGCAAAGGTCGGCGGATACAAGAGCGCGAACCTCCTGCCTGTGCCAATGATGAATGTCCTTAACGGCGGCGTGCATGCCAACTGGCAGGGCCCGGATTTCCAGGAATATATGATATCCCCGTTCGGCGCGAAGAATTTCAGGGAAGCGCTGAGAATGGGCGCAGAAACTTACCACGCACTCAAGAAGGTTCTGAAAGACAAGGGACTCAACACATCAGTTGGAGACGAAGGCGGATTCGTTCCGCAGGTTCATTCAAACGAGGAGCCGCTCCAGTTCATAATGGAAGCGATTCAGAAGGCGGGATATGTGCCCGGAAAGGACATTGGAATCTCACTCGACGTTGCATCCAGCAGCATTTATGACGAGGAGACGAAGAAATACAAACTGCGCACTGAAGGAAAAGAACTCACATCCAAAGAGCTTGTCGAGAAATACGTTGAACTTTGCAAGAAATATCCAATAGTTTCTATAGAGGATGGACTTGCGGAGGACGACTGGGAAGGTTGGAAGGCGCTTAATGCGAAGATTGGCGCAAAGGTGGAGCTTATCGGCGACGACTTGTTCGTTACAAACGTCGAGCGCGTCGAGAAAGGAATAAAGGAGAAAGCGGCAAACGCGGTTCTCATCAAGGTCAACCAGATCGGCTCGCTTACAGAAACGCTTGCAACGATAAAGATGGCGCAGAAAGTCAAATGGGCAGCAGTAGTTTCACACCGCTCGGGTGAGACCGTTGATTCATTCATCTCGGACCTTGTCGTAGCAACTGGCACTGGCGCAATAAAGACTGGCGCACCCTGCCGCGGCGAGCGCATCGAGAAATACAACCAGCTTTTGCGCAT
>JAQUQK010000026.1:6114-13409 GCA_028716125.1 Thermoplasmatota archaeon
CATTTTTGCCGAACTTTCCAGCAAAACCCCTAAAAACCCCTTTCAGATGCGCTTATTGATACAAATGGACAAGGTAATGGACCACAAGCACTGCCCGATATGCCAAGGCGTAATGGCGAAAGAGGATGAGTTCTGCTCCGAGGAATGCAGGAAAGGCTATGACGCGATGGCCAAGAAGCGCAAGCGCTCCATGTGGATATTCTACATAATCATGGGTCTGCTCTTCGCATGGCTCATAGTGCAGATGTTCCTTGGGCAAAAGGCCGCCTAAAGGTGGAAAATGTACACGCTCGATGACGGCGTTTTTGCTGTGAAAACGGCGCGCTCCGTCGTCGAGAATTTTGTCTTGGGAAAATCTTTTTCTTTATCGCCGCCAAATGAAAAATGGAAGGCGAAGTCCGGAATTTTTGTAACTTTATTGACTTACCCTGAAAAGGACTTGCGCGGCTGCATAGGTATCCCCGAGCCCGTGATGCCCTTGGCAGATGCGCTCAAGGACGCGGCGCAGTCTGCGACTCAAGACCCGAGATTTCCGCCGCTAGACAAATCAGAACTAGATGGCATCGTTATCGAGGTAAGCATTCTCACGCCCCCTGAACTTGTCAAAGCGAAAACTCCGAAAGATTATGTCGAAGAGATAAAAATCGGGCGTGACGGACTTATCGCAGAACTTGGTTGGGGGCGCGGCCTATTGCTCCCGCAGGTGCCTGTAGAATGGAAATGGAACGCCGAAGAATTCCTTGCGGAAACCTGCATGAAGGCAGGGCTAGCGCCCGATGCCTGGCTGGAGAAGGGATTCAAATTATACAAATTCCAGGCGGAGATTTTTGCAGAAGAAAAGCCGCGCGGAAATGTCGAAAGAAAAGAGATATCTTAAAAAAATCTTTTGAAAATTAGAAAAGAGATGAGAAAAAATTTATTTCTTGCGCCTTGCTGCGAACGCTGCCGAAACGAGGGCGATTGCGCCAAGAATTGCAACCGCTTCAAAGCCGGGCGTCTTCTTGACAGTTTCAACTGACTGCTGTTTCTCTGCTGCTCCTGGCGCAGTCGTATTGAGTCCTGGGGGTATTGTCAAGGTGAAGTTGCGGTTCTCGAAAGTCTTGACTAGGAAGTAGCCGTTCGTTCCGTTGTTCAGGTTGACGTCTGCCTGGAGAACAGCGCTTGCGCACTCGTCGAACGAGCTGCACGAACCGAAGAAGTGTATCGCCTCGACGATGAGCCTTGATGCGTTGTCCCTTCCCATTTCCTGCCAGATGTCCCAAAGCGGGCCGGACCATATCTGGCCGGTCCAGTGGCAGTTCAGGTCGCTGCTGTAGTTGTCATATGTATAATTGTTGTCCATATTCCTGAGCGCGGGCGGTACTGTGTCATTCTTTGGCGGATACAAGTAAGACGTAAACCACTCGCCTACGAAGTTGTCCCACGTTCCGTTGCTTCCGGGGTTCTGGCATATGCCTGACCACCAGTCGCCAAAGCCTTCGTGGATTGCTGCCGCCTCATCGCCGCCGCTGCTAAAGCCGACGCTGGACAAAAGCGCGTGGCCGTACTCGTGGATTACGACTTCCGGGTCCTCGGTGGCATCGAGGAATCCATCAGTCTGGAAGCCCCCTACCTGCACGAGGCCAAGAACTGGATCCTCTACTCCGCCTGCAGGCTGCGTCGTGCATACTGCGTGCCATCCGATAAGGAGCATCTGGTTATATGGCTCTGGGACTCCTGGAATGGTCGCGCTCATTCCGTTTGCAATTCCCGGCAGTCCCTTGACCACGATGGTCATCGGCCTCTGGAAGAGGTCCTTGAAGCCAAGTGACTGCGCATACATCTGGCTTTCTTCCACGCCATAATACGCCATCACGTTCTCAAACTGCGGCTGGTCCCTTGTATAGTCAAAGTTTAGCACGCCGCCTACTCCCGCTTCGCACTTGTCTACAATGTTGACGTATTTGCCGGAAAGTATTCCTGCTGCGACGAGAGTTTCGTCCAGATCCCTAAGAACTACGTCGGAATACATGTTCTCAAAGCCGGTGTTCAGCTGCGCCGGGTTGTCCTTGAAGTTGCGGTCTTTGGAAAGAACAACTGGGTTTGCAAGGAAGACCTTGCCAGGAATTTCCATGTATTTTGCAGTGTCCTTCTTTTCAATAATCTCGCTTGTAGACGCGTCAATGTAAACGGCCCAGACTCCAAGAGGGTTGAGCGCGGGAACTGTTGCTTCCCATACAAGCCTGCCGCCATCTATCGGAAGGACCTTGAGGAACGCGGCCTCTCCGGAATACGGGATCTGCGTCAGAAGCGGCTGCACGAATCCAATTGCAATTTTTGCGCTTGCGATTGCGAGCGGCTCGGTCAAGATCGGCGCATTCAATTCCGCATACACGTTCCTGATGTTGCTGTGGACTATCTGAACTACGCCGTCGTTTCTGATGTGAACCGAAACTGTTCCGCCTATCACTTCATATCCGCGGTATGTCTGCTGGAAGAAGACGTGGTTTGCGGTAATGCTCTTTGTTGACATCGTGTAGCGGAGGCTTTCTATGTCCGCCTTGCTGTCTGCAAACGTCTGCCAGTTGTCATTAAGATATTTTGTTGCTATGTCAATTGGCGCGGCGCTGCTTGGCTGCGTCAGAAGCCCCTGAACGGTCAGCGTGTTCCAGTCAACGACTGAATCCGCGGTTCCGCTGCCGCCGGACTTTTCCATAAATCCATCAGCCATCGGAATGGCCGAAACCATCATTATTGCCACAAGAAGGCAGATTGCGCTCTTCATAGTATCGTCTCTGTGAATCAGAAATTCATATAAGTGTGTTGTTGTAAATTGCATCGAAAAATATGGAAACAAAATGAAAAATAGGAAAATGGGAAAAGATGTGCGATTTCAGCGCTTCTTCCTGGACAGGAAAAACATCGCAAGAGCAACGATTCCCACAAGCGCGGTGAACTCAAAGCCAGGGGTCTTCTTTTCTGCCTCAATAGATTGCTGCTTTTCCGTTTCAACTACCGGCGGCAGAATGCTCATTCCATCTGGTATTGTGTAGTCGGTTATGTTCCTCTTGTCGAATGTCTTCTTGAGGAAATATCCGTGGCTGCCGTTGTTGAGGTTCATGTCCGCCTGCAATATACCGGAAGCGCAGTCGGTGAATCCGCCGGCCGACGGATAGAACTGCATGCTTTCCAGAACAAGCTTGGTTGCGTTCTCGCGCCCCATTTCCTGCCACATCTCGAAAAGCGGGCTTGACCATATTTCGCCGTCCGCGTGGACTTCCCCTATCATATCTTCAACGGTCTTGTTGCTTATCATCTTCCTGAGATACGGGGGCGTGGTTTCGTTGTCCTGCGGGCATATGTATGATGCAAACCACTCGCCGACATAGCAGTCGCCAAAGCCGCCGCTGTTGTTTGCAAGGCAAATGTTGCCCCACCAGTCCGCAAACCCTTCGTGTATGGCTCCGCCTTCCGCGGTTCCTGACGTGAATCCTGCGTCTCCAAGGACTGCGTGGCCGTATTCGTGCAGTGTTCCCTCTGGGTCTTCTGCAAGGTCAACAAATCCGAACATCTGGCAGTCTCCAATAAGCGGAACTCCCGGAAGAGTCGTTGCCGTGCCGTGCCATCCCAGAAGCAGAAGTTCGGTTATTGGCGGCTCTGGCAGACCAAGCAATGCGGCAGCGGCGCCTACGTGGACGCACATGCCGTTTATGACGCCAGGCATCGCCCTAACGCCTACCGCCATCGGCTTGTTGAAAGATTCCATGAACCCCAATGACTGGATGTAGCGCTGGCTTTCGTCTATCGCCCAATATGTTTCTACCCCTTCAAAGCGCGGGTCCTGGCGGGTATAGTCGAAATTTATGGCTCCGTCCACGGCGTATTCGAACTTGTCGAGTATGTTCACATATGGCCCAGACAAGAATCCTGCGGCCACAAGAGTTCCGTCAACTTCCTTTATCGTCACTTCCTTGTACATCGGCTCGAAAACCGGATCGTCTATGCCAAATTGATTGTCCCTGAACTTGGGGTCCTTTGAAAGCACCAGCGGATTCGTTGGGAAGACCGTTCCGGGTATGTCGAGATACCTTGCGACGTCCTTCTTCTCGATTATCGCTCCGGTTACTGCATCAACGTAAACCATCCATGCGCCGAGCGGCGAGATTGCTGGCGCGAATACTACCCACACGAGGGTGCCGCCGTTATCCGGAACTACTGCAAGGCCGGAGAATTCTTCAGCGTATGCCAAAGCTTCGATGAATCCAATATCCAGCTTCGCAATAGAAACTGCGACGTCGCCCGATATTGCCGGTTCTGTTGCCGCGTTCTTCACGTCCTTAAGCTCGTTGTGAACCATCTGGACGACGCCATCTTTGAGGATGTGGACTGAGATCTGGCTGTCCATTACGCCGTATCCGGCGTATGTCTGGTAGAACCTGACGTGATTTGCCGTCAAGCTCTCCTTTATCTGAAGCACGCGGAGATTGTCTATATCTGACTTGTCTGAAGTGAAAAGATTCCAATTCTCGTCAAGAAATTTCTTTGCTATTTCCAATGGGGCCAAATCGCTTGGCGCAGTAAGGCTTCCCTGGAGAGTGGAAAGCTCCTGTTCGTCCATATTGGTGTTCCGGCCCGATTCTACCGCAACCGTTCCAGCCGCCATCGGTATTGCCGAAAGCAGCATCATTGCCGAAACTGTCATCAATATTGCCTTGTTCATTTTTGTTCACTACCTTGTATCGTCAAATGGTTTCTGTCTTATTGCAAAAAAAGAAGGAGTAGAGGTTATGCGCTAATGCCAAACACATCAATTGTTGTGGTATATGTTGCCATAACGTCCGGAAGTTGCGGAACGAAATGAACTCTCCAGTCCCCAAAGCCGCCCTTTACGACTTTGCTTTCCTTAAATTCTATCTTCACTTCGGTGTTTTTATTTGAAAACTCGTTTGCAACCTCTTCGCCGTTAGCATTGAAAACCCAGATGCCGCATCCCGTCGCGTCTGATGGCAAACTGCTGGCTTTGAAGATAATCACGATCTTTTTTGCGTTTGCTGCTACTGGGAAGGTGTAGTCTTTTCCATTTTCAGATGCGAGATACGATGCAGTGTCAGTTGTGTCCGTTTTTTCGTCGTGGTATATCACAACCAGCGTCTGGTTTACCGCAGTCGCATTTCCGATTTGATTTCCGGTCTCGTTTTCGCCGAGTCCCGTGTCCGTGGTTTCCATTCCACCCGTGCTCGTCGCTTCATTCTTGCTTCCTACGCATCCGCTTAACGCCGTCGCCAGCATCAGTCCTATTACTGCAATTGCAGCTAAGTTCATCAGTTTCATTTCTACCACACCTTAATACATCTTCCGCCAAACGCCGGAATTGAAAATGTAGGTAGATTATGAGAATATAAAATTTGCTGGACAATTACCAAGAATGGATGGCCGAAGGAAAAGCGGGGGGACGTTGGGGACCGCTGCCGGGCTTTTCTCCGCAACCTTTTTTCCCTCCCATCCAATCCCAATGCGCTAAAATGCAATATGACATGATAGAAACGCTCAAGCGCATCGCCCTGCTCGGAGGCGCTAAACATGAGATAGAAATTTCCTCAAAAGCGCTCGGCGAAAGCATGGGCGTTTCGCAGCAGACAGCGTCAAAGCGCCTCATAGACCTTGAGAAATCAGGGGCAATCAAAAGAGGAATGTCCGTAAAGCGCCAGCGCATAACAATAACAGAGCATGGTCTCAAGGAATTGCGCAGGGAATACGTCGAATACAGGCGCATCTTCGAGGATGACAGGCGCATCTATCTTTCAGGAGTTGTGGCTTCGGGCGTCGGCGAAGGGCGATACTACATGTCGCAGAAAGGCTACCTTTCGCAATTCAAAAAAGAGTTGGGATTTGACCCATACCCAGGAACGCTGAACGTCGATTTGAGCGAGGCCGAGGCGAGCAAACTGCAGATGCTTGATGCGATGAAGGGAGTGGCCCTTGGCGGATTCACTTCAGAAGGAAGGACGTTTGGCGAAGTTAAATGCTTCAAGGCCAAGATTAAGGATATTGACTGCGCCGTGATAATTCCAAAGCGCACCCACTACAGGCACACGGTCGAGATTGTTGCGGAAAAGCGCCTGCGCGACGCATTGGGGCTGGCTGATGGGAGCGCGGTTGAAATCATAGTTTCAGGTGAATGAATGGTTCAGGACGTAATCACTAAGGAAAAAATCGAGAAATATCTCGACATCACAAAGCGCGCGATGGCGAAGGCAAAGATAATCGCGCCTGAGCCTTCCTACGCCAAAAAGATTGCCGACGACTTCATGAAAATGGCAAAATCATATTACAGCGATGCAGTTCATTTCCATGAGAAGGGCGATTACATAAACGCCTTCGCCTCTGTGAATTATGCACATGGCTGGCTGGACGCTGGCGCAAGGCTTGGAATTTTCGACGTTGACAAGGATACGAAGCTTTTCACCCTGTCGGAATAAAATAGAAGAAAAATTCAGTCATTATAGGAATGGGACGTCATATTCCTTTTCCACGTTCTTTCCCAAAAACGAGATTGCGCCATATATCTTTCTGTGCTCTTTTTCTTTTGATATGGCAGGTATAAAAGTCATTGTCCTGCTGTCGCATACCAATTTCCTCAAATCAACGGTCTCGAATGCGCTTTTTTTGTAATTCTTGGGTATATCATGTTTCTCGACCAAGAATTCAAGAACACCCACAAGTCCAACTGCCGGATTTATGCGATTCTCAAGATTGCATTCTTCGCTTTCCGCCATCACTTGCATACCAATGAGATTCTCATAATTGCCATTGAAAAACGAGCTTTCTATCATTGCATATATGTGCTGAACAAGAGATATTAGCGATTTGTCGGATATCGGCTCATTCAAGGTTTCGTGCAGCCCTTCCACGGACTTATATAGCGATTTGCTATGGAAGCGCGAAACCAGCACATTATTCAAAAGCACCCCTTTCCAGACCTTGGCGCATATGTCCAGCACTCGTTGGAAATATATCGGATTCCTGGCTGAAATCCGAAGGTCTTCGTTCAATTCTCTAATAAGTTCATCAAGATTCCCAAAATACGCTTCCTTGCCGTCAAGAATCTCTGCTATCTTCTCAAGCCCCTTCCCGACAGAGTACTCCCTGCTGCCAGAAACCATAAAAACTCCAAGAACGTTCAGGACGTCGGAGCAGAATTCCAGCACGATCTTGGATGCTTTTTCCTTGCTCTTTTTTGCCTGTTTTGCGGCATTCTTCTTTACTTCTTGGGCCATTTTGGAATAAATCGAATCTACGGCCTTGCCTGTCTTTGC
>JAQUQK010000027.1 GCA_028716125.1 Thermoplasmatota archaeon
TAGTTCTGGCGCAGGCGCTAATGACGCCCATAATGCCCGTGCTTGCAATCGGCCTTCTCTACATAACGAACAGCAAGAAGATTATGGGCAAGCACACCAACAAATGGCCGCTTAATGTGGGGCTTGGGCTGACGGCGGCATTCTCGGTTTATACTGCAGTACTTTTCATACAATCATTCTGATTTCTCGTTATTTCGCGTGGTCGGCAAAACAATCGATTTATTTATTTCAATTCGATAACACACCGATAGTATGGAGGAGAGAAAAACCGTAAAAAAGAAAGAACCCAAGATTTTGAATACTGCGATACTGGTTGGGCTGACGGTCTTTCTATTTTTTACACTGATTGGGCTGTGGCTAGTTAATATTCAGCACAACATACTCCACGTGCAGGAAATGAGCGCAATAATTATAGAGGAAGTAAGCAATAACGGTGCCCCAGGAGTAGATGGGGGAATATATTGGTTGGGCCCACCATGTATCGGAGCGATAATCGGCGCGCTTTCTGGGTGGGCGACAAACAGGATACTAAAAACACCCAAGTCCCAATAATTTCTTTTTTATAAGCGCCCAATCGATACCATATCTGTAATTATGGCATTCGGAAATATTCCCACAGTTCTCACCGCCGAGGAAATCATAAACAAGGCCTTCAAGGGGTCGTCCAAAATCACAATCAACGACCGTGAGCATTTCTACTGGGTGCGCAACACTGCGATGGCGCGCGTCCAGGCGGTTTCGCAGACAATAGACGCAGTCCTGCTGAAATACGTCAGCGCATTTCCTTCATTCGACAATCTTCACCCGTTCTACTATGAACTCGCAGAACTTCTGATTGGCGTAAATCCGATAAAGAAGTCGCTTGGCGGCCTGGACTGGTGCAGAAAGCAAGTGGCGGCAATAGCGTCAAAGCACCTTTCGCAGATGAGAAAGACGCGCAACGAGGACACGATTGAGCGCCTGCGCGAAAGCGCATACGGCCGCATTGCGTCAGTCGTAAAGCAGCTTGCGCCCGACCTCGAATTCCTCAACAAAGTAAGAAACGAAATCAAGAAAATCCCAACAGTCGACACGGTAGCTCCAACAATAGTAGTCGCTGGATTCCCGAACGTAGGAAAGTCATCGCTTGTAAAACTCATTTCATCTGCAACACCTGAAATCGCGCCCTATCCTTTCACTACGAAAGGCATCCACGTCGGCTATTTCGAGCACAAATGGGTGCGCTACCAGGTAATAGACACGCCCGGAATCCTTGACCGCCCGCTTGAAAAGATGAACGAGGTCGAGCGCCAGGCGGTAATGGCACTCAAGAATCTTGCAAACCTGATAATTTTCATAATTGACCCTACGGGGCACTGCGGCTACACTCTTGAGGATCAGGAGCGCCTTCTGGAAACGGTAAAGGGATTGTTCCAAGTCCCGCTAATCGTCGTCGAAAACAAGATGGATCTCTCAAAGACCGATTCGGACCGCCCCAAGATTTCCACGGCCAGCGGCGCAGGCGTTGACGCAATCGTAAAAGAAGCGCTTGCAATCCTGCACAAGAATATGCCAAAGATGGAAGCCATTAGAGAAGGATTCTAGTCGCACATTTTTTCATAAACCTTTATAACGCCTAAAACCAATATCTCATTGGTAGTTATGGCAATGTACTTCTCGATGTGCGACGTGATGCAGACCGCCGTTGGAATTGAGGAAAACGGGGAGAAATTATACTCCGCGCTCGCGGGAAAGATGAAAAGCGCAGCCGTGAAAAAGATGTTTATTGCGCTTGGAAAAGAGGAACAGGCGCACATAGGCAAGTTCCAGGACATCTACAACGCGGTTGAGAAAAAGCCCCTTGTCTGCGAGTTCGACAACGAGACCATAGCTTACATAAAAGCGCTGTCCGCAGAAGTATTCAGCGAAGCCAAGTTCAAGGCGATAATTAAAAAGAAAGGCCTTGCCGAGAAGGACGCGGTCCAGTATGCGATAGACTTCGAGAAGAACACCATGCTTTTCTTCCGCGAGATAAGGGATCTTGTGGAACTCCACGACGCGAAAGTCATAGATGCGATGCTTGGCGAGGAAAAAACCCACCTTGTGAAGCTTCTTGCGGTAAAGAACAAGGCCGGCGCAAAGCCTGCCGGGAAAAAGAAATAGGGAAGCAGGCAGGCGCACCGATATAAGCCGCAAAAAGATTACGGCAGGAGAGCCAATGTACAGCGAGAAGGTAATGGAGCATTTCAAGAACCCGCGCAACGTTGGGGAAATTCCAGACGCCGACGGCATCGGCCAGGTTGGGAACCCGGTCTGCGGCGACCTAATGTGGATTTACATAAAGGTTGGCAAGAACGCCAAGGGCGAAGAGATACTTTCCGACGTGAAATTCAAGACATTCGGCTGCGGAGCCGCCATTGCCACAAGTTCAATGATGACAGAGCTTGCCAAGGGCAAGACGCTTGAAGAGGGAATGAAAATGACGCGCGGAGACGTAGCCACAGCGCTTGACGGCCTCCCGCCAGTGAAAATGCACTGCTCAAACCTTGCGGCAGACGGGCTTCACGCCGCGATACTTGACTATTTCAAGAAGCAGAACCGCCCCGTGCCAGAATGGATGCAAAAGCTCGCGCCAAAAGAGGAAGAGCACGAGCACAGCGAAGCCGAGGCCTGCGGCTAATTTCTTCATGTCATTTCAATTAATTTGTGAATTGTGGTTTTATGAAAATCGCCGTTCCCGCGCCATTCAACCTGAAATACACCTTGGAATGCGGGCAGGCATTCAGATGGCGGGAAATCGACGGATGGTATTGTGCTGCCGTCAAAGGGCAGGGGATAAAGTGCCGCCAGGTTGGAACGGATTTGGAATTTTTCACGGCGCCGCAGACCGACAACGTTGCACTAATACGCGATTATTTCAGGCTTGACGACAACCTCACTGCAATTTTGCGTGAAATCGACAAGGACGATTACATCCATGGCGCAATTGAAAAGTATAAGGGGCTGCGCCTGCTGCGCCAGGACCCGTGGGAGTGCCTAGTTTCATACATCTGCTCAGCCGCATCAAGCGTTAAGAAAATTGGGCAGGACGTTGACCGAATTTCCAAAATGTTCGGAAACAAGTTAGAACTAGAATCATATCTGACGCACACATTCCCAACGCCTGAAGCACTTGCGCGTGGTTGCGTGGCGGACTTATGTGCCTGCAGCGTGGGTTTCCGTTCCGAATACATCCATGAAGCCGCAAAAGCCGTTGCTTCGAGGCGGCTTGATTTGGAATCACTGCGCAGGAAGCCGTACGAGGACGCAAAGCAAATTCTTCTGGAATACAAAGGCATAGGGGAAAAAATCGCGGACTGCGTCCTTCTGTTCTCGCTTGACAAATTGGAAGCATTCCCGGTGGACCGCTGGATACGTCGCGCAATGCAGGAGAATTATCAGGAGTGCCGCGACGCGAACGATAGGGAGATACGCGCCTTTGCCTCAAGGCACTTCGGGCGCTACACAGGATACGCGCAGGAATATATTTACCAACGAATAAGGGACGAAAGCCGCGCTTAAATCTCTCCTCTGGTTTTTCTCCGATAGTTTAAAGATTGCATAACAGATACGGGATTGGATAATTTTATGGCCGAAATAGTCAGAATCGGAATCACAGGCCTGCCGAGCTCTGGCAAGACAGCAACAGTTTTGAAAATCGTTGAATCCCTGAAAAAGGAGAAATACGTTGTCGGCGGTTTTGTAACTCCTGAAATTGTCGAAGGTGGAAAGCGCACCGGATTTAAGATCATCGACCTTATGACAAAAGAGGAAGGCACCCTTGCCCACCTCAAGACCAAGTCGCGCACCAAGATAGGCGCATATGGCGTGGAAAAGGAAATCCTAGAGAACCTTGGCGTCAACGCAATCAAGAACGCAATGGAAGAGGCAGACATCATAATAATAGACGAGATGGCGAAGATGGAAATGTCATCCGACCTGTTCTGCGACACCGTAAGGGCGCTTCTGGAAACGGACCTCCCTATAATAATGACGATCCACCGCAAGTCGCGCCACCCGATACTCCAGGAAATCCGCAGGCGCACCGACATACGCATGATGGAAGTGACGCCGATAAACAAGGCGCTCATGCCATATAAAATCGAGAAAATCCTCAGGGGCAGGATACAGCGCAGGGAGCGCGAGTAATCTTTCTTTTTCAATCGTTTGTTTCCGAGTGTTTTTGATGAGCACAGACTCGCACGAGCTTGTGGAGATTTCAGAGGGGAAGGCAAAAATCCTTGTGCCCAAGTCCGAGCGCAAAAGCAAAGGCCCGGGAAAGATAGATGCCCCTGTTTTCTACAATCCCGCAATGGCACACAACCGCGACATTTCCGTTATCGTGCTGCAGGCTTTCGTAGAATTGCGCGGAAGGCGAGTTGACGTTCTGGACGGGATGGCAGCATCAGGCGTTCGCGGAATACGATTCTGCAAGGAGATAGAAGGCGACTTCTCGGTGACAATAAACGACTGGAGTGAAGAATCGCATTCGCTGATTCAGAAAAATATAGAGAGAAGCTGGTGTTCAAACGCCGTCGCCTCAAACCGCGACCTTAACAATCTCCTCGGCGAAAAATCTTTTGATTACATAGACATCGACCCGTTCGGCACGGCAGTGCCTTTCATAGACAACGCGGTGCGCGCAGTACGGCACAAGGGAATCCTTGCGATCACAACAACGGACACGGCAACGCTTTGCGGCTCTGGCGCCCTTCCCTGCATCAGACGCTATGGGGCAAAGCCAATGCAGTGCGACTTCATGCACGAGGTCGGCCTGCGTATATTCGCCGGATATGTCGTCCGCACGGCGGCAAAATACGACCGGGCCGCAAGGCCGCTGCTTTGCTACGCTGACGGCCACTACATGAGATGCTATTTTGAAATCCTCGACGGCGCAAAGAGGGCGGACGCCCTCCTATTGGAAATGGGCTATGCGCATCTCAACATGGAAACTAGGGCGCGAAAGATTTCATCAGTGTCTTCCTGCAGGAAGCCCTGGAAGTCGGCAGGCCCATTATGGATTGGAAAAATGTTCGATGCCGAATTTCTTGAAACGATTTCAGAACCGCGCGAAATGATGGAGAAAAAAGATGTTGCGCGCCTGTTTTCCATCTGGAAAGAGGAAGCGGATGCGCCGCCGCTTTACTATACCACCGCCGAGCTTTCAAGCGTGTTCCGCGTCGATCCTCCACCAGTGCTGGAACTAATTGACAAACTTCGGTCGAATGGGTTTTTCGCGTCAAAGACGCACTTCTCGCCGATGGGCGTAAAGACGGATGCGCCGCTTGAAAAAATAGGCAAGATTTTACGGCAAAAGCCGAACAGAAATCAGGCATAATTATAAACCTAGTTCTTATGTGTAGGTGGTTGTAGAATGAGGCATCTGGCAATTGCATTTGCGCTCGCAATTCTTGTAATTCAGGTTCCGCTTTCCGGATGCATCGTAGATCAGTTCCGCCCCGAGCCGTACGAATGGCGCATGGTTTATGACGAAAAGGACAAGGGCGCAGGCACCTATACTTTCAAAGTGGCGGAAAATGCGCAGCGGATAACGCTGGAAATCGGCGCAACCGTTTTCATCACGACGCCGCTTGGCGAGACCGGCGGCGCATTTGGCATATCAGTGAACATAAAATCGCCGGACGACATTTCGCATAACTACACTTTCAACGGCACAGGATCGAAAAACGACGAGTTTCTCGGCGCCGCTGCTGGCGACTGGACGATAACTGTGACCGACTACACGGGCCAGAACAAAGTCTCGATAAGAGTGGATTCCTACGAGCCTAAATATTCCGATTGGGCATGGTGGAAAATCTGGGAGAATTAGGCATGCCAGAATCAAAAAGAAACATGAAAAAAATCGCCAGGCTTGCGGTTCCCGCAATCAAAAAACTCCACATTTCCGAAAAAATAGGCAATTTTGTCGCAGGAAACCCCAAGAAGGTCGTGGCGGTATTTGCGGTCCTTTTCCTGCTCACACTTCCTTTCCTTACGCAGCTTTACATTTACCTGAGCGTCTACGAAGTCTCGCCGGTGCGCCCATACCTTGATGATTTCAAGCACCTGAATGCAGACTTGGGCTGGGATAACTGGGGTTTCATAATGTGCGTACCTAAGGGCGCGCAGAGCGTGAGCGAGCCAGACGCCGTGAGGGAGATAAACGCCGTCTGCGACAGGCTTGAGGAACTGCCGTGGGTGGAAAGCACCGTATCGCTCTCAATGCTCGTAAAGTACGTCAACAACATGGCGCCTGCGCCTGTCGGCAGCTACACTTTTCCGCCGGACAATGCAGCGGGCGACCAGCAAATCAACCTTTACCTCCAGACGCTTTTCCAGCTGATGGGCAACGTCGCCTACGGAAACATAATCGGGAGGCCGGACGCGAACGGAAACCATCCATGGACGCTCATAATCGTGATGATGGAAAAGGGGCAGAGCGGCGAGCAGTACCGCGCGTGGCAGCGCGACCTGTTGAAATACGGCCAGGAGCTGGACGCCAACAACCCGTATGCAGACCAGCTCACCATGTATCCTATGAGCATGGATATCATATATTCCTCGCTTGACGATGCCGCCGTGACGGAAGGGCCGATATGGGTCGTCACCGCAGTCCTAGTCGACATACTCTCCATACTTTGGCTTTTCCGCAAGAAGTCGGACGTTATCATATCGCTGTTTGTGATGGCGATAGTAATCGGCGCCGCGCTCACAGTCATGGTGATAACAAACACGCACTTCAACGTGCTGAGCATGGTTCTCATCGCAATGATTCTTGGTTCGGGCATAGACTACTGCCTGCACACTATTGCCAGGTACAAGGAGGAAAGGGCGCTTGGCAAGAGCTCAAGAACTTCAGCAAACGACACAATACGAAACTCCATGCAGCCGCTTTTCATAATGGCATCGACTACGACCGGTGGGTTCGCGGCGCTGTATCTCTGCCAGATTCCCGCAGTCGGCGCGTTCGGTGTAATCCTGGGAATCAGCATATTCCTTGCATATATTGTAAGCATGATATTCATTCCTGCGATGCTTGAACTTTTCGTAAGGAGAAGGGAAAGAATAGACGGCGTCGCTGACACGGATTCAAGCCCAGAGGAAAGCATAAAGATAGAGCAAGCCCTGCGAAATAAGCAGCGCACCTCACTCATGGGCCGCATAGGTTCGTTTGTGGTTCGGCATTCAAAGGCAGTCTTTGCGATATTCGCAGTTTCCATTGTATTGCTTTGCATTCCGCTCGTGTCGCCTGGACCGCAGCAATGGGGCGGCAGCTACATAACTGCCTACACTCCGGAACCCGTTCAGCGCGGCGTTTTCCCGGAAGACACCTATGCCATGAAAGTGCTGCGCCTGGTAGACCAGACAATGGGAATACCAAACGAAATCGCGGTAGTAGTCAAAGGAGATATGACCGACAGGAACACGCTCCTGATGATGAAAGACCTGCAAGCAAGACTCGACAGTGCTGACAATGGAGTTCATGGGCGGATGAAAACTGACAGCGTTCTTACGGTTCTCCAGATATATTTCGTGATGAATCCGCAGGAAGACACGAACAGGGACGGCATTCCTGATGGAAACATACGCGCCTCTTACGACAAGGCGTTCCAGGACAGGGCGATGGGAGTTATGATGGAGCGCGTGCTGTCAAGGGACTACACTTTCTCCGCGATACGCCTTGGATGCAACCCCCAGCCGAAGGACAACTCGCTTGGCAGCGACATGCAGAACTATTGGAAGACGCGCCATGACGTGGAGGCAAAAATCGCAGAAGTGCAGGCAGATTATCCAAACCTTAACGTAAAAATTTCCGACACCGGTCTGATAGTCCTTGGAACGGAAGTCGACGACGCAATCCGGGTTGGAAACAACGACGCCATGTACCTCATGTTTGTTGTGGTGTTCCTCATCGTCTTCGCCTTCTGGCGGCGCGTCTCGCTGTCGCTGCTCGCCATGATTCCCATTACGACCTCAATAATCGTTCAGTATTCCCTTACCGCCGCATTCGGCTTTGAGATAACTTACGTCTCGCTCATACTCACGGGAATGGTGATGGGAATAGGAGTGGACGACGCAGTGCACCTCATTTCCAGGATGCGCGAGGAGATAAACCGCGGAAAGACGCCGGAAGAAGCCGCGATACTGTCGAATGCAGAAATAGGGCGCGTCCTTGTCGCTACCACCGTCACAACCGTCGCGCCATTCGTCCCGATAATGCTTGGAAGCATCGTACTTTGGGCGCAGCAGACCGCGATGATCGTCCTTCCCGCCCTTCTTGGCGGCGAACTTGCAGTGACAGTTTGTGTCCTGCCGGTAATATGCGTCTGGCATGCAAAGCACTTCCCGAAGTCGTGGCTGAATAAGGGCAATACTCTTGAAAAAATCGCCCAGATGCGCACCGAAGAGGATGCAAGGCGCGAAGCGCACGAAGCCGGGCAAAGAGTCGAAATGAAGATTCCTGCGCCCCTGCCTGCAAAACGCATCGAAGTTTTAAAACCGGAACCAAAGGCGCCCGTATTTCCAAAACAGGAAGCGCAAAAACCCGAAGCTGTTGCGCAGGAATCCGGAAAAGTCTCAATCGTAAAAATGAAGAAGCGCGCAGTTCTGAAGAACAAGTAAGATTTCTTTGTTTTATTTTTACAAAATTCTTCCGCCACCAACAACGCGCAAGTCCTTCGCGTCGGCGCGGACAATCATCATCGGCTCGTCTTTTTCAAAGCACGTTGGCGCATCTGTCTTGATGGAGACGACGCCGCTTTCTCCTGCCTTTAGCAGCTCTTTTCTATCTATGTCTGAAACTGAAGCGGACTTGACCTGAAGCCCGATGCTCACCATCAGACGGTCGCCCTTCTTTATTCCATCGCGGCAGTATTTGCTTACCTTGAATTGCGCTTTGAAATCCTGCCCAGCCCGGAGTGTGCCTTCGGGCGCAATCACATAGCCGCGGTCAAGCTCGTCGGCCTCTATTCCCTTTAGCGCAAGACCTACGCGGTCGCCGACTTCGCCGTGCTCCATGTCAGCGTCATGAATCTGAATCGAGCGCACGAATATTTTTTTGCCAATCGGATAAACAATGGGCTCGTCATGTACGTTTATCTTCCCACGCTTAACTACACCAAGAACAACAGTGCCGACACCCTTTACATTGAAGAAGTGGTCAATTGGGACCTTTGCAGGCAGGTCGTTCTTTTCAGGCAGAAGCGCAGAAAGCGTTTCCATCATCTCGCCGGTCGTGCCGCCAAGGAACTTATAATTCTCAATAACCGTACCCTTGAATAGGGGCGCAAGCTGTTCAGGAATCACGTCGTTTCCTTGGATGACAATGAATCCATTCTTGACTCCCGCAGAATCAAGCGCGACAACGGTTTCGCCAAGCTGTTTGTCCAATTTAGAAACTACAAGGAGCGCAACGTCCGCCATGTTGAGCGACTGGCACAACGGCTGGATGCGCTCCGGGTATTTCTCTGGGCATACAAAGGTGAATGCGTATTTGGAATCCTTGAAATTGTACATTGAAATGTCGCTGACAGTTCCTTTTTTTCCAAGCTTTGCAACGAAGTCCTTGTCCCCGAGAATCGTGACGTTGACGCATCGCATAATTTCACCGGATGAATTACAATTCTATCTTGCGCATTTTCTTGCACATCTTTTCCAGGTAGCGGTATACAGTTGAATGCTCGCTTCCCTTGAGAAGCATCTGGACTGCATTTCTTGCAACTTCCATTGACTCAATGTCTGCTATGAGGGAAACCGTGCTGCCGTAGACTGAAACTTCGGCATGCGCAAGCTGCTCGATTATCTCGCGGGTTTTGCCCTGCTTGCCGATTATACGCCCCTTGAGGCGCGCCGCGTCCTTTGCCTCCTTGCCGGAATATTCGCGTATGTCTATTGAGTCGAAATACATCTCGTCGTCGAAAAGCACGAACGCCCTTTCAGGCGAGAATCCGCGCGCAATCGCCTTCACAATGTCGCGCACTTTGAGAATCAATACCGGGTCCTTTGCCTTTTCTTCCTCAAGCGCAACGTCTCCGCTGCTTGAATCAATGCTTACTTTTATCCCGCTTCTCTCTTCAATCTGCCTGCGGGTTGCGCCCTCGGGCCCGATAAGCACGCCGATGCGCTCTTTTGGAATTTTAACGAAATACATCTATCTACAACCATAAATGGTATCGGCTGAAAGTTTTTAAGTTTGGAGTTTATGAATTTCAATCGATTCTCTGCCGTTTTGCCGACATCTCGCGAAGCCCCGCCCAGATTATGACGCCGAAAAGAACAATTCCCAGAATGCACGCAATCGGTATGGGGAGAAATCGTGGCAATAAATATGAAATGTCTTCTGCTGTGAAATGCCCGCCGGACTGAATCACAGCGTTAATGTATGAGTAATACATCAGAATGGTTGTGAAAAACACAATTATTGCAATCACGATTCCAATTATTCCGCCAACGATCTTTCCTTCGCCTGACACATCATTACCTCTAATTCAAACTACATACTCTATTGTTCTATATTCTTTCCCATTGAATTATTTGCCCGTTCAGCCCACTTATTGAAACAATCGAATCCAACCCTCCATTCCAACCGACATAATATATCATAGTTAAAGCAGGGGCGCCTGTGGGGCTGTCAATCAAAAACCAAGCGAACGTGTCAAATGTATTGTTATATTCGTTGTTTACTATATTCAAAGCCCCGCCTACTGTGAGGGCAGTCTCAAATTGAATATTTTCAGGTCGGATCTCATTTATATTCTCTTCGTTAGAAATTATTGGTCCCAATATTGGATATTTTTTCACATTTGAACTGTATCCTTCCATAGAAGGATTGCCATAAAATATATCCCACGATTCAGAGAAAGAGTCTTTGCTGTGGTATGCCCGAGTCAATCCTGAATTGGGATGTTCCGATTGGTATTCCATAAATTTTTCGCTACTTTGTATTGCGGATACTGCTTCGCTCAGCTTGAAACCAAAATCGCAATTGCTTCCATCTTTTGGAATTCCTCTATCTGGTGATAAATATTCGCCGTTTGGACTTAGTTGCGTTTCGTGTTTACTTTTACATATGGCCCAAACAATCGGGGTGTTTCCAGAAGAGCATTCTATTCTTGTACATGTGAAACTTTTATCGTCTATGTTTTTTGAGAAAGACACATTTTTAGGAAATAGAGACAGACCGTCCATTGAATACCCATCTAACAAATTGATGCTGCCTGAGTGCCAACCATATTCTATCTCAACTGACACTTCGTTAATGTTTAATGATTTACTTGCATCCACTACTACGGACACTCCATTGATTTTAATTGTAGTATTTATCACGGTCTTGATTTCTTCTCTTTGAATGCAAATCGGTACGACGAAAGGAAGAATTATGCGGTCTCTTCCCGGAAAATCAGATTCAAAATATGCCGAAAAATATGATAGCCCATATACGTTGTAAAGCGTTTTCTTGTACCCGTCTGCTTGCAACTCAATTTGAACGATCTCTCTACTATTAATATCAACATGTGTCTTAATTTGAGTTGCTTTTGATGTGTTTGGATTTTCATCCTTTGTTTCGATTACCACGCATCGATGCTCTGTTCCGAAACCATCTTTTGAGTTAGAATAATCTGAAACCGACACGCTCAGAAAACCAGATTCCGCACCCTCTAATTTATATCTAGCAAAATCTCCAATCTTAAGTGAGGATATGGTCATGGTACGATCTGAAGAGTCCATATCTGCATCTAAATAAAAACATCCGGTGATCATCTGAATGCAACTAAGCAGCATAACGATCGCAAATTGGGCCGTCTTGTTTTTTGTAAACATTTGCAATCTCTCCTTAATTAAGATGGGATTTATAAAAAAAGAGATGAAAAAGATGCGTTGTGTTCCGTCTTATGACCACCAGAAATTATCACACCATGCATGCCCGCCAAGGTATGCGGTTCCAGTTAAACCAATTGTGCAACCCACAATGGTAGATTGTGGTACTCCACCAGGATACACTACATGCGGTCTCGCACTTATCGTTGTGTATGGTATCTGTACGGGCTGAACTAGGTTTAATGAAAGTGCGATGGGAAGATATGACGCATCAAGGTATAATGATCCAACACCATCAGGAACGGAATACCTGTACACATGGTCAAACATGTATGTTCCACTTATGGTGCCCTTCAAAGTCACGGGTGCGGTTCCAGTAGTAATAGATACAGACCATTTGCTTGGGTTCCACGACTGATCAGCACTCCAGCCTATCGTCGCTGTAGTTCTTTGAGAGACTTTTTGCGTGGCTAATTGAATGTCCCAATACCAATTAGACGTTTGCGCACCGCCCCTGTGGTATGAGTATGCTTCGATTCCAATTTCTTCGCTGACGTTCTGATCCGTTGTTGCGTTTTGTTGATCCGTATTTTCAACGCAGTCTGTACCTTCGTCCGCCATGACCGGCATTGCTACCAGCATCACTACCACCAACATGGTGGCAACGCACATGCCTCCCAACTTGCTCGCGTTTGTTCCTTTCATTTTCACCACTTGAGAGCACTTGCTCTCGCCCTATACATTTTCAATCATCCAGAGGCTTTGATTTAAGGTTACATTTTCTCTTCTTTTCACGCCAAACTCGCAATTTGAATACGCCTTCTTTCAACGGCGGTTCTCTGCATATTCCAAAACGGCCCAATTCCTTCCTAATTTTCGTATGCTCTCTGTACAAATTGGCCTCTTTGCTCTCTGTAAGATTCGATTCGCCCAGACCTCGATTTATCGTTCTGCATGTTTTCTTTTCACTAAATGCGATATACAATGATACGTCGTCTCTTTCTAATTCCTCTGGTGTATAATTATCGTTTAGGATTGATTCCAGTCCATCGTCTTTCATGTGCTCTTCCAGCAACGCCGAAGAATCGGTTTCGACCTTGTATCCAAACTCCTTGTAAACTGAATGATGGGACGACCTAAACATTCCCACCACCCCGAAAAACCCATAGAAAAATGCCGACGATTTCAGATTTGAAGTTGGAAGAGAGAGAGCAGAAATTGAGGCGAGTATTGAAAACAACACGCCCACCATAATCGGTATTATGTCGGATGCGGTATAAATAGAAATTTGACAGGTGCACTATAATATACTAGAAGTCAAAAGTTCGGAGCGCCAGTATAGCTAATTTTTCAACTTTCCGATGATGTCCATTATCTGCTTTACGCTTCTTGCATGAACCAGTTCGCATCTTATTTCCTTCGAGCCGCGAATTCCGCTTGCAAACCTTTGCGCCTGCGCTTTTTGGCAGCCGAAGGGAGGGCGCAATTCTTCAGGCATTTTTTCGACGATTTGCATGTATTCGTGGAACTGCTCTAGTTGCGCATTTGCTGGCGGCTTGTATGTCT
>JAQUQK010000028.1 GCA_028716125.1 Thermoplasmatota archaeon
GAGGAAAAAATGAAGAAGATACTGATTGCTGGAATGCTTATTGCGTGTTCGACGGCCGTTTTCGCGTCGCTCGACCGCGCGTCCGTGATATTTAAAGAAAAGGAAAAAGTTCCCATCGAGGAAATCGTCCAACTCAAAGAAATAACCCCCAACGTCTGGCGGCTTAAAATTCCGGTCTCCAAGCTCGACCCGTCGAAAGTTGAATATGTGGATGTCTCCAATCTCGCGGCCGAGGCGAAGAAGGGGGAGGACGGCTACTTTGTTCTGCCGCCCAACATTCTGGGGAGCTTTCGGCTCGACAAAGGATCGGCGAAGGGCGGAATGGCCATGACAATGTACGGCATGAAAACCCCGCGAGACTGTTTTGTCGCTATTCTCAAAGGGCTGCCGTACGAGAGCTCCACATATGTAGACGTCAAAGACGGCGTGTACAAAATGAAGACGCGCACGAAGCTGGACGCCTGCCCCAACAACAAGCCCTACGATGATTTAATCATAGACTTCTACAAGCTCGACGGAAAAGACGCAAACTATTCGGGCATGGGGCGAAAATACCGCGAGTGGCAGATTGCCGAAAAGGGCGTCGTTCCGCTCAAGAAAAGGGTGAAATTCCGCCCCGAACTCAAAAAGAGCGTTAATGATATTCTTGTTCGATTCTCCCATGGCGGAAAAGGCATAAACAAAAAAATAGAAGACCAGACGGTCGAGAACGAGCCCAAGATTAACGTCAAAAACACTTTCGACGACATGATAAAGTACATGCGCGAGCTCAAGGCCATGGGAGTGGACGACGTTGACGTTCACAGTGTGGGATGGAATAAAAGCGGACACGACGGCCGCTACCCCCAGCTCTTTCCCGTAGAGCCTCTTTTCGGCGGAGAGGCCAAGCTGCGCGAGGCCATCAAAACCGCGCAGGAGCTCGGCTACCAGATTACCTGCCACACCAATTACACCGACGCATTCAAGATTGCCGATTGCTGGGACGACAATCTCATATCGCGAAATCGCGGCGGAGCCCTTCAAAAAAGCGGCGTATGGAGCGGCGGCCGCGCTTATAGACCCTGCCCGAGGCAGGTTTTGAAACTCCGCGCGGAAAAAGACTTTGACCAAGTCGCCGCGCTCGGCTTCCACGGGCTTCACCATATAGACGTAATCACTTGCATGACACCGCAGCCGTGCTTTTCAAAAAAGCATCCGTGCAGCCGCAAGGATTCCGTCGACTACTGGTGCAAGATCATGGAGCTTGCCCGCGCGAAATTCGGCGGATTCAGCTCCGAATCCAGTTTCGATTTTGCCGCGAAAGATCTGGACTTCGCATTTTACGTTTCGGGCTATCCCAACCACATGCCCAAGAAAAACGAGTTGTACGACCGTACCATACCGCTTTGGGAAATTGCCTTTCACGGGATAATATTGAGCAATCCCTTCTGGGAGACTGTGGACCCGACCCAGCCTCGCGACACTAAGGGGCAGTTCGCATTTTTGCACAAGAAGTGGAAACGGGTTCTTAAGGTTATGGAGCACGGAGGCAGACCGTGTTTCTATTGGATGAATTACAAGAAATACGGAATGGCGCCCGTAAAGGAGATATACGACATGTATCAGCCTGTTAAGTATCTGCAGTATGAATTTATGGATGAGCACAAGGAGCTTGCAAAAGACGTATTCATGACTCGCTACGGCGACGGCAGCGAAATAATAACAAATTATTCCGAAGTCGAATTCCCGTATAAGGGCGAAAACGTGAATGCGCACGAATACAAACTTTTTAAGCCGAACTCGGCTGACGCAGCCCAATATTGAAAAAGTATAGTCGATATTTCGCCATGAACGAAAAATTTATTTGCATTTTATGTTAACGATACCAATAGTGTCAAAGTCAAGGAGGAGGCGCGCGGCGGGAAATTTAATTCCGATAGGGAAAGCGGTTTATGCGGGGCGCAAAAAAAAGAATTTAAAAAATCTTAAAACCACGCATAATCTCAAAATACCGCTGCGGCGCCAAATGCCTATCCTACACGACGATAGCATAATTCCATTTATACGCAACAGCAGAACATTAAGGCCAAACAAATGAAAACAAAGATAATGATAACTCTCGCTGCGGCTTTTGCGCTGTCCGCTTTCGCGGCCGAAAACGTCGCCCCGGGAGAGACCGACAACCTCGGCAAAATTGGAATGCCGAACTACCCGACGGCTCCCGCCGAATACCGTCGGCCCGAGGGATACAAGCCGTATCTGTACAAGCTCAACCTCGAACAGATAAGCGCCGCGTATTCGGCCGAAACCGTTGCGCGGGGAGACGCCGTTTACGGAAAAGTCCGCGAAATAAACGAAAACGGGAAATGGAAGGCCACGGGCAAGAGCATAGACAAGCACAAATGTCCCGAGTGGTTTAAGGACGCGAAGTTCGGCATTTTCATAGACTGGGGGCTTTGGTCTATAGCCTCGTGGGCGCCCAAGCGCGACAAGGGCGCAATGTATCCCGACTGGTACGAGTACAGAATGTATACCGAATACACCACGCCGAAGTCGGCCTATACCGCCTTCAGGCCCTACCATATAAAAAACTGGGGTGCGGATTTTCAGCGCGACCACTTCATACCCCTCTTCAAGGCCGAAAGGTTCGATGCCGACAAGCTTGTCGAAGTTTTTAAAGACTGCGGTGCCAAGTATGTCGTCCCCTTCTGCAAGCATCATTCGGGTTTCTGCATTTGGCCGAGCTCCTTCACCCTGCGCGACGTTTCCGACATGGGGCCGCGCCGCGACATAGCCGGAGAGCTCGTTAAGGCCTGCCGCAAAAGCGATCTCAAGTTCGGCTTTTATTTCAGCCTGCGCGAATGGGAGTATCCGATTCTCGACGCCGACGGAAAAATCAAAAAGCTCGAATGGGACGGCAAAGTGGAAGACTACACTCCAGACATGGAGTACAAGGCTTCGGGCAAAATCGCCGTAAAAGACTATGTTAGGCAATATCTGATTCCCGAGGCGGTGGAGTTCATCGACAACTACTCTCCCGACCTGATCTGGTACGACGGCGAATGGCGCTATCGCGCCCTGCACAGCGGTTCCTATGACATCTCCGCCTATTTCTATAACGTCAACGAGGGCAAGAAAGAAGTTGCCGTCAACGACCGCTACGGCGACGGGGAGCCCGACGAAATAACCGGTAAATTCACCAAGAAAAAGCGCGTATGGCTGCGCACCGTCCGCGGAGATTACTACACCAACGAGTACGGCGACACCGCCGAGCGTCTCGACCCGAAAAAATACCATCCGTGGGAGGCTTGCCGGGGAATCAGCCAGTCCTTCGGCAACAATTGGCAGGACAACGCCTCGAACGTCATAACGTCGAAAGAGTTTATAGCGATGTTCGCCGACATGGTAGCTCACGGCGGAAACCTGCTGCTTATCGTCAATCTCGACGGGCAGGGGGAGATTCCGGAAATTCAGAAGAAGAGGCTGCTGGACATCGGCAAATGGCTCAAGAAAAACGGAGAGGCGATTTACGCGACGCGCCTGCTTGCGCCTTTTGCGACGAAGGATGTCGCCTATACGCGCTCAAAAGACGCCCGCAGCGGCTACGCGATAGTGAAAAATCCATCGGAAGAGGTTTTGCTTGAACTCGCCATTCCCGCCGGTGCGAAAGTTTCGGATCTGGCGTCGGGAATCGGGCTTTCCTGGAAGTATAAAAACGCCGCCGACCCGAAGGCGGGGGCGATGGTGAAGCTTCCTGAAAACCTTGCGAAGTCTCCGTTGCCCGTGGCTTTGAAACTCGACTTGAAATAATCCGAGGGGCCGGATTATTTCAAAAAAAGGAGGGGGAAGCTGTGCTTCCCCCTCTCTCATTTAAGTGGTTTGCGCTCTATTATCTGCGCGACCCCATCAGAATCTGAAGGATGTACCAGAACATAAGCGCTATCGCCGCAAAGAGCCCGAGGGCCGCCGCCACGTATTGCGAATTTTGATATTGGTGCAAGACGGCGCTCGTCTGATAGAGCACGGCTATTCCCGCGAATACGACCATCGCTGCCGAAAACCAGAGTCCAAGGCTGAATCCGAAAAGCACCGCGCAGACAATAAGGCCGAGGGCTACGAAAGAGCCGATTACGAGAAAGGTTCCCAGGTATGAGAAATCCTTTTTTGTTATGAAAACGTAGGCCGTTATTCCGCCCGAAAGCGCGGCGGTGAGAATTGCGGCCTGCGGTATCGTGTCGGGGGCGTAGCTTTCCGCCACGAGCAGAAGCGGCAGAAATATTACGGCTTCGGCGACCACGTAAAGGTAGAGCCCCGCGTACTGTTTGCCCAGGGACGCGGCGGAAAGAGCCCAGGAATTTGCCAGCCAGGAAACCCCCATGAAGGCCAGCAACACTATCAGCCAGTTTCCCCCGTTGACCATGCGCGCCGCGAATTCGACCGCCGGCTGCCACGACATCAGCAGCGCCTCGACGCCTATGAATGCAACAAAGGCCAGGGCCAGGTTCAGGTACGTTTTGCGTATAAATTCGGATCTTGCGCTCGCCGCGGCAATTCCGCTTTCAAATGCGTTTTCTGTATACATATTTTATTGAAGGATTGAATTGTCTTGTAAACTTTTACCCATCTAAACATAACGGCAAAAACAATGGAAGACGAAAGCAAAATTTTAACGGCGCGCTCAGACGGCCGCGCCTGCGGCGAACTTCGCAAAATATCCTTTGAAACCGGCATAGCTCCCAACGCTACGGGTTCGGTTCTCGTATCCTTCGGCAACACGAAGGTCATATGCGCGGCTACGGCCGAAAAACGCGTTCCGCCCTGGATGAACGCCCTCGAGCCCCCCAAGGGGTGGATGAGCGCGGAATATTCCATGCTTCCATATTCGACGCTTCAGCGCAAGCAGAGGGCTTCAAGCGCGGGTAAAGTCGACGGTCGGTCGGTCGAAATACAGAGGCTTATAGGGCGTTCCCTGCGGGCCGTTGCCGACCTCGAAAAAACTCCGGGCTGGACGCTCTGGATAGACTGCGACGTCCTCCAGGCCGACGGCGGCACGAGGACGGCTTCGATAAGCGGCGCCTATGTCGCCGCCAAAATTGCCGTGAAAAAACTTATGGCCTCGGGAGAACTTGCGGCCGACCCCTTCGTCGACTCTGTCGCGGCGGTCAGTGTCGGGATGTTCGGAGGCCGTCACGTGCTCGATTTGCCTTATGAAGAAGACAAAGATGCCGATGTAGACGCCAATGTTGTAATGACCGGCTCGGGCCGTTTCGTCGAAATACAGGCGAGCGGCGAAGAGGCGACTTTCGACGATTCCCAGCTGGCCGAACTTCTGGGCTTGGCGCGCGGCGGCATAGCCGAAATATCGCGCCTTCAGTCCGAGGCCATAGAATCGGCAAAGTAAAACTTCAAAACATTCAAGGATATGGAAAAGATTCAACGCGCGGTGGAAAAATTCCGCAAGCCCTACTCATGCGCTCAAACCGTGTACGCCGCCTTCAAAGACGCCGGTGAAGAGAAACTTGCCGACCTTAAGGCCAACAGTTCCGGCAAAGCCGCACGCGGCCTTTGTGGGGCCGTGTACGCGGCGCGGCTCCTCGTTTCTGAGGACAAGCGCGGGTTTATGGAGGCGGAATTCGCCGCCGCCGTCGGAGACGCCAGGTGCAGGGAGATAAAGACGGTCCACAAGACCCCATGCGAGGCCTGCGTGAAAATCGCGGCCGAACTGGTCGAAAAGTATTCGCGTTAGGGCATTTCCCGTCGGGGATTCTTAAGCTTTCGGTTCTTCTTTTTAGGCGGCTCTTCGGAGGGAAGAGCGCGGTCTGCGCGCGTTCTCGCCGGGCGGATGTTTTTCAGGCGTGAAAATCTTTGCATTGTCTGTTGGCGTCTGTTTTGGGCGTGTCGGTCTTTACATAAAAAAACTTGACATTTAAGCTGTTGTGAAAAACAATATTCCCATACTCAAAAAAATGAGCCTCTCACCCTCTTGAAAAGAGGGGTTTTCTTTCATCTCCAATTTCAGGCATAAAATATTATGAAGCGTTTGTTTTCTATCTTATCAGGATTCTTGTCGTTATCAGCCTCGTCGTTTGCAGCGACAGTGTATGTTGGGGCCGACGGCAAATATTATGACGCCGTTTCGGGCGGCAGCGAAACTACTTATGTCGACGGCGACCTTCTCGGTTTCCAGACGGGCGTGACCACATGGAATGTTTCCAGCAATTTTACGGTTTTCGACGGTTTGGACTATTCCACAACCTCCGGAATTACCGCAAACATTGCAAGCGGTGCAACTTTGACTTTTGCAACGACAATGTTCCCCACGGCTTCGTCTTCTTCAAACATTACGTTTTCAGGAGCCGGAAGTTTGGCGGTTTCGGCGTTCGTCCCAGCTACGTATAGTGCTATTCACCCCACTATAACAATTGATATGGATTTGACGGTTTCGACCTCATACAGTTCGTATTCGGCTATCAATCTTATCGTGACGGAGGGGCATACCTATAAAAATGCACGTTTTTCAGGCGGCGTGTATCTCGAACTTGAAAGCAACGCCAAATATTACGCGACGGGTTCCACTCTCAATATTCAAGGTAGTGGCGCGGGGCTTTTAACTGCCTCGGGATCATACCTTAATACGATCATAAATATGAGAATGACGAACGGAAATGTTTCAGGCAAGGTCGTCGTTCAGGGCGGCAGAACCGTCACAAGCGATTATGGCGGCGACACCTATTCAATGGAGTTGACGGGCGTAAACACTTTCAACGCCTCTGCAGAGGTTCAGCAGCTGAAAGCCGATACCTATCAGCGCACGACATTCTATGGAACGGTTAATTCATATGCCGGAACAAGCAAACTGGCGTTCGCAAACGTCGTGCAGCTCGCGAACGCCACCCTCAATCTGCACACTACCGACGCCATCATCTCGGGTTGCGGGCAGTTCACCGAAGACAATGTTCCCGTCGGCAGCAGCCAGTCGAACTCAACGTTCATCTTAAACGGTACGCCGACATCTTCAAGTGGCGGTAAATCGACCGTGACGATGAATCTTTTCGCCGACCAGAACTTCGGGGAATTCCAGTTCATGCTCGATTCCGTTTTGAAGCTTGCCTTTAACGAAAGCGTTTTGAATGTCGGAGACTTCGTCACGGTTGATTCTACTACGATAAACCTCTTTCTAAACGGTCTTGGGGAGCAGAACTTTTTCATCAATAACATGACCGAAAGTGAAATAGACGATCTGAAGCTCTACAACGCCGACGGCACGACCCTGCTTGTTAAGGACGTCGACTATTACGTGGTTGCGGGAACTTACAATAGCGCGGACGGATATTGGATTTCCACGGTCGTTCCCGAGCCTGCAGAATGGGCGGCCCTGTTCGGGGCTCTCGCTCTCGGACTTGCGATTTATCGCAAGCGGAACAAGTAGCAAATTGTTTTAAAAAACGGCGCGAGGCTTGGAGCTCCGCGCCGTTTTTGCGTTTTATATTCCCGCGCTAAAACGCGTCCGGCGGAAGTATTGTTCTTTTTGCGGCCGATTCAAACGGGTTGCGGGGTTGGTGAAAGAGCTTCTTTGCGGGTTCGCAATGGTCTCGCCGTTGTGAGAATACTTTTCCATAAACATCTTGCGCGCGCTTACAGTTTCACTTCGACCTTGAAAATTCCCTCGCCGTGCGCGGGGACGGTCGGGGCGTTGTTGCCCGCTGAGAGCGGCGCGACCATCCAGGGCTCGACCGCCCAGAACGGGGTTTCGTCGGGCTTGCCCCAGTTCACAAGCGTGAAAGTCGGGCCGACCTTGCCGTTGTTGATGATGAAGGTAATGTCCTCCTTGCCGCTCTTCGGGCCGACCTTGATTATGCCGGACTTCAATCCCGCGTGGATTCTTCCCTGCATGGCGATGTTGCCGAAACATTTTTCCTTAAGCTTTGCTGCGGGCAGCAGAACGCCCTTGGCGTTGTCGACGTAATACGCCTTGTCATTGTCGAGCAGCATTCGATAGTCGGAATGTTTTTCTCCCTTATTCCAGGGCATAGTCACAAATGGATGGCAGCCCGCGCCCCATGGCAGGGCGATGTCGCTCTTGTTTTGGAATTTCATTTCCATCGTGTACGACTTTGGGGAAAATTTGTAGCTTACGAACAAATCGAAATCGAATGGATAGGCCTTCTTGCTGTATTCGCCGTGGACGAATTTCAGGACGATTGAATCGGCCGACACCGAGACGATTTCAAATTTCCCGTTGTCGGTGAAACCGAACTTGCGCATGGGGCAGACTTGCCCCGTCGGAGTTTTCCACATGTTGGCCTTGCCGTCGGCGAAGGATATGCCCGAAAACGGGAAGAATATCGGCGCGCCGCCGTAGACCGTGTTGATGTTCCCGCGCACCGTGCCGTTTTCCGGCCAATATATTACGCTGCGCTCCGAACCGTCGGCGCGCTTGACATGCCACGACATCAAAAGGGCGCCCTCTTCGGGGTTCATCAGAAAGCGCGACTGTCCCGCATAGAACTCGTAGAGCTTCGCGCCGTCTTTTGAAATTATCTTCGGGCCGTCTTCGGCCGCGAAGGCCGTATTGAATGCGGCAAGCGCGGCGATTAAATAAATTGCGTATTTGAATGTTTTCATATTTTTGTCGTGAATTTAAGCGAACAGGCGAACGTCGCCCTTGCCGAAATCTCGCGTTAAGATATTCGGCATGGGGCGAGGCCGCAACCTATTTTTTCGTGTCGGCGGCGGCTTTGAACAGCTTGTAGTCCATGGGCTTGACGATGCCCTTGCCCTTGTAGTTAAACGCCTTGTTGGAATAGTTCGTCACCATTTCGCTGCCGTCGGAATATTTCGTCAGGAAAACGTCTTTTGCGATTTCGCCGTGGAAATCCATGAACTCGTACTGCAGATATTTGACCTTCTGATATTCGTCGTACGCCTGCTTGACGGCGGGAAAATTTTTGTCGTTGTTGAGCTGCCAGTAGTAGGTGAGGCGGCCGCCGTATTCGAACATTTTCAGGCGGCACAGCTCGGGGGTTCCCCATTTGTTCCAATAACTGTCTCCCCTTGTCGGACAGTTGTAGTCTATCGTCGCAATCAGGGGATTGCTCATGATGATGCCGTGATAGGCAATCTGCCAAAGCGGAACTATTTTGTCGGCGAGCGGATATCTTTTAAAAGATTGATCGGAACCGCTAGTGACATAAAGGACGTAATCGAGAGTGTTTGCAACTTGGTCGCACCCGCTTTCCGAAGTGAAGCCGCCGAAGAATGCGCGGCTCAACATGCCGACTTTATTCATGTATTCGGCGGTGTCCTTGCGCGTTGCGAAGTGGTCGATATTGAAACATGGGTAGGGAGTGATTGCGGAGGTTACGTCGATGTGTATGGGGCCGTTGAAGCCGAGCTTCTTCATTCTGTCGTAATTGTCGAGAATGTGCTTGCGGTAGACTTGTATGAAGCACGGATTGAAGCCCTTGCCGCCCATTCCCGGATAGCCCAGATATTTGCCGTTCTCATCGGTGGCGATGTCGTCCTTGCAGAAATAAGGCGAAATCGTATAGTTCTCGGTGTGCAGTATATGCGGGCTGATTTGGAACCCCAATTCCTTGCCGAACTTTGTAAGTTCCTTGCACTTGGCGTTGCCGCCGAGTTCGGGCTCGGCGACGGAACACATCGGATTGCGTCCGTTTGAGCGCCAATTCCAGTTGGTAAGGATAATGTCGGCCTTTTCAATGCCCATCGATTTGAGCTTTTTCAAGACTTCCTTCATATCGTCGAAGCTGCGGTATTTCTGCATGGGCGGGTCGTCTTCGGGCTTCCAGTAGTCGCCTCGGTTGAGCTTGGTTTCCCCTTCGCGCATGAATGAGGCCATCATAAATTTCATGAATATGGCTTCCGTGGTGTATTTGAGAGTCGGATTGCCTATGATTCTTTCCTTGAGCGGTTTTACCTCGCCCCTGTCGAGCTGGTATTTGCGGTAGGCCCTTCCCATTGAGGAATAATTCGCGTATGGGCCGCTGAAGTGCGTAAAGTCTATGATAATGTCTTCATAGGGCTTTCTCATGTGAAGTTCCCTTATGAGGAAGCGAGGGAAAACCTCGTACTTGCCGTTCTTGACTTCAACCACGGTCGAATATTCGTATATCAATCCCTTGACGATTCCGACAAAAGCGGAGTCGCCCTTTTTGACGCCGTAAACGGGCAATTTGTTTTTGCGGTGAACATACAGGCCGTCGTCGGCCTTGAACGTGCCCATCACACCTTCGCCGATAACCCAATATCCATTGTCGCCCTTTTTGGCAGTCGCTTCGTCGCACTTGATCTCGACCGTATTGAGTCCGCGCAATTCTGCGGCGGGAATCTGAAGGCGATATGTGTTGTCGGAGATTTTCTTAAGTTTGCAGACGGCCTCCGACTTTTTTCCGTTTGTGAAATTTTTGACGACATTGACTTCGTCGATTGCCGCGAATGCGCTTGAAAGCATTCCTGCGGTTATAAATAGGCACGCGAGCGCCATTACGTTTCTTCTCATAATACGTCCTCCCTGTTTTTAAGATGTTTAAAAGTTTGTAACAAAAGATCCTTTGCCGAAATTTTGCGTTATGCTATTCGGCAAAAGGGTTTGTTCTGCAATTTTATTTGCTCTTGGGGCCCGATTTATCCTTTGCGTCGGATTTAGCCTCGGGTTTGGCGGGGGCTTTGATCAGCATGTAATCCATTGGTTTCACAATGCCCCTGCCGTTGTAGTTATACGCCTTTTGGGTATAGTTGGTGACAATTCGGCTGCCGTCGGAATACTTTGTCAGGAACACCCCGGGCGCGATTTCGCCGTGGAAATCCATAAACTCGTACTGAAGGTATTTGAGCGGCTGATATTCGTCGTAGGCCTTCTTCACGGGGGTGAAGTCTTTCATATTGGCGAGAGCCCAGTAGAATGTCGGCCTGCCGCCGAATTCCACAAGCTTCAGGCGGCGGGTCTCGGGCGTGAATGAAGTTGTCGGCCCCCAGCCGCGCCCTTCGGTCAAGTTGTAGTCTATCGTCGAGGCGAAGGGGTTGTACAGTATTATGCCGTGGTAGGCGATTTCCCAGATGGGAACGCACCTGTCCATCAGCGGATGTTTTGAGCCGAGGTACGACGGGTACGCGCTAACGTACAAGGCGTAGTCGAGAGTGTTTGCGACCTGGTCGCATGGGCCTTCCGATGTCCATGCCCCGAAGAATGCGTCGCTGAGGAAGCCGACCTTGTTCATGTATTCGGCAGTGTCCTTGCGGGTGGCGAAATGGTCTATGTTGAAGTCGTTGTAGGGGGTAATCGCCGACGTGACGTCTATATGCATGGGGCCGTTGAAGCCGAGCTTCTTCATTCTGTCGTAATTGTCGAGAATGTGCTTGCGGTAGACCTGTATGAACGAGGGGTTGAATCCCTTGCCGCCCATGCCCGTATAGCCCTTATATTGGCCGTTCTGGTCGACGGCGATGTCGTTCTTGCAGAAATACGGGGAGATTGTGTAATTTTCGGTGTGCAGAATGTGCGGGCTTATTTGATATCCCAATTCCTTGCCGAGTTTTGTCGCTTCCTTGCACTTGGCGTTGCCGCCGAGTTCGGGCTCGGCGACCGAGCACATCGGATTGCGTCCGTTTGAGCGCCAGTTCCAGTTGGTCAGTATGATGTCGGCCTTGTCTATGCCGAGAGCCTTAAGCTTTTTGAAGATTTCCTTCATGTCGTCGAAACTGCGGTACTTTTGGATTGCGGGGTCGTCTTCGGGCTTCCAGTGGTCGCCGCGGTTCGTGTGGGTTTCGCTGTCGCGCATGAAGGACGCCATCATGAATTTCAAAAAGATGGCATCTGCGGTGTACTTGAGAGTTGGGTTGCCTACAACTCTCTCCCTGAGCGGGCGCACCTCGCCCCTGTCGAGCTGATACTTGCGGTATTCCCTGCCCATCGACGAGTAGTTCGCGGCCTTGCCCTTGAAGTGCGTGAAATCTATGACGATGTCTTCATAGGGCTTTTTCATATAGATTTCCTTTATGAGGAAGCGCGGATAAATTTCATACTTCCCGTCTTTGACATCGACAACCGTCGCGAACTCGTACTTGAGTTCTTTGACTATGCCGACAAACGCGTCGTCGCCCTTTTTGACGCCGTAAAGGGGCATGGGATTGCGGCGTTCCGTGAGGTTCCCTTTCTCCTTGTCGAACTTGCCGAGCCTGCCGTCGGCGAGTACCCAATAGCCGTCCTCGCCCTTTTGGGCTGTCGCCTCGTCGCGCTTGATTTCGACATAATCGACGGGTCTCCACCCGTTTTCTTTGCACGATTTCAGCTGGTCCGCCGGTATTTTAAGGCGGTATGTCGATTTTCCGATTTTTTCAAGCTTGTGAACTTTTTCGGATTTCGAGCCGTTGATAAATGTTGTAACGACATTTACCTCGTCGATTGCCGCGAATGCGCTTGAAAGCATTCCCGCAGTTAAAAATAGGCACGCGAGAGCCTTTGAACTTTTTTTCATATGGTATTTCCTCTCATATAGTTTTTTGTTAAAAATTTGTGTCGCTGTTTATGTTTGAGCAGTTGATGACCACAATTGCGGGTGAAAGCTTCTCGCCTTTCCAGAATTTGACGTATATGGGCTCCTTGAGCTCCGATATTTTGTTACCCCTGAACTCAAGGCCGTCTATTGACGTGAATATCAGGCATGGGGGATAAAAATATTTAATATCGTTGTTTAAAATCTTTATACTCTTGTGTGCGCCTGCGGGCGAATATCCCTTGTAGTCGGCAGACGGAGACGTTGCGCCTATGGCGACACCCAAACCGGCGGTTATAGAACAGTTTTTTATGACGACATTTTGCGAGTGCGCAGCCTCGAGCCAATAGTGCTCGGGCGCGATTTTGATGCACTCCATTCTTGCGCCGATTATCGTCGCGCCGTCCACGACGCCGTCGGAGGCTTTCAAAAGCATGCAGCGCGAACGCACATAGGCGAATCTTCCGCCTATGATTTTGTAGCCTCTGCATGCGGCCGAAACCGTTGCGCGGGGAGACGCCGTTTACGGAAAAGTCCGCGAAATAAACGAAAACGGGAAATGGAAGGCCACGGGCAAGAGCATAGACAAGCACAAATGTCCCGAGTGGTTTAAGGACGC
>JAQUQK010000029.1 GCA_028716125.1 Thermoplasmatota archaeon
GCCGTGCCGTTGTTCCTGATTGTGATTATTGCAGACTTCGTCTGCCCCTTTGTCGCAGTAAGCGCGGTCGGCACCAAGGTTATGTTGATATTTCCAGCATTCGGCCCTGCCCCGCCAAAGATATACGGCCTGCCGTAGTCTGCGTCAGGGGCGCGATCATAAACTCCCACAGGAATGGGGGTCAGCCCCAGCCCCATGTCAAGGTTGCCTCTGGACACTGCGTAGCAATCAGTCATAATGCTTCCAGGCGCAGGCGAACCTACCTTGTCCTTCGGAATGGTCATCGTTATGTTTCCCGTGGCAGTATCGACGCTTCCATTCAAGCTGGCCAAGCTAGTTCCGTTTGAGTAATATAGCTTGAACGTAAATGTAGGCAGATCAGCAGTTGGCGGAAGATTATATATCCCTGCGGTTCCTGTGAATTGGGCATAATATGATGCACTCCCGATTGTGAAGTATATATCACAAACCAGAGGACCCGTCGCTAGTAATAATGTAGCCTGACTCATACTTGCTACTTTTAAATGGGCGTTGAACGTGGTTGCAGTTTCTTCGCTGAACCAGCCCGACACTATGTCAAAATCTCCAGATATTTGCGCAGGAACGCCTTGGTCGCCCGGAGTTGTTTTTACGTCTCCCGCCGCATCCGTAATCTCTGGGTCAGCCGCGCTTCCCGCCATTGCACTCGGCGCGAATGCGCACAATATGAACATCAGCGCAAAAATTCCTGCAAGCATCGTCTTCTTGTTTCCGCCCATATAAATCATCTAGTGGCAGTATGGTGTGAAAACTAATAAACGTTTTTATAAAAGAACCTGCACTTCGCGGGGAAGCGCCAAAACTCTAAAAATCCCGAACAGATGCGCCCTTGGCAATGTTTTTCCGCTTCCAGCCTTTTGGCCTGCAGGCCAAAAAGCGAGCGTTTGCTACGCAAACGCGGTAACCCTACGAACGCGAGGTTACCGAATTTGCAAAAGCAAATTCCCTGCTTTCAACCAGGAAACGGCGATTTGCAGGTGAGATCATGCAGTCGTCCGCTTCCCATTCAAAAGATTATGTTTCCAAATCCAACCTTGACGAAAAGGCGCGCCTCTGGCTGGAGGAAGTCCGCGTAAACTCCTGCAGGCGTAGGCATTTCGATTTTTCGCCGGAATGCGCTGCTCTGCTAATAATCGACATGCAGGAATATTTCCTGAATCCCAAGTCGCACGCTTTCCTGCCCGGGGGCAAGGCAATTTTGCCGAACGTCGTAGCGCTCCTGTCAGCGTTCCGCGCCGCAAAACTTCCCGTGTTTTTCACCAATTATGCAGTCGCAGAAGGCGAAGACGCTGGCTCAATGGAGCGATTCTGGGGCGACGTTTTGCGCGAGGGCGACCCGATGGCAAACATCATCCCGGAACTTGCGCCCCTGCCCGGCGAACACATCATCAGAAAGCCGCAGTACGATTCTTTTTACGGCACGGACTTGGAGCGCAAGCTGAAAGCGGCGGGAGCCAAAAGGGTCGTCGTCTGTGGAGTTCTAACTGACCTTTGCTGCGAGACCACGGCGCGTTCCGCATTTGTTCGCGGGTTTGATGTTTTCTTCTGCGCCGACGGCACCGCGACCGCAAACGAACAGCTGCACGTTTCCGCGCTCCGCACGCTGGCGCACGGCTTCGGGGAGGTGGTTTCATGCAGGGACATAATTTCGAAATTGCAGTAATCGGCGGCGGTCCTTCTGGCATTTCAGCGGCAATCCAAGCGACGCGCTTCGGATTAAATGTCGCGCTTTTCGAGCGCGAAAAACTCGGCGGCCTAATCCGCTGCGCCAATCTCATCGAAAATTTTCCCGGGTTCTACGGAAAGACTGGCGCGGAGGCCGCGCAGCTGCTTTCACAGCAGGCGAAGAGCATCGGCGTGAATTCAATTTTCGAGAACGTATTGAAAATCTCAAAGACTCAAAACGGCGCGTTCGTACTTGAAACGGCAGACGGCGAATATACGTCGGACGCCGTAATCGTCGCAACTGGAACAAAGCAGCGCAAAATTGCAATTCCCGGATTGCCCGAAGGCGCTGTGCGCTACTGGACAGAGGAGCCGAGAGAGTTTTCAGGCAAGGACGTTCTGGTTCTTGGCGGAGGGGAAGCGGCACTCGACCAGGCAATCCGAATTTCGAAGTTCTCGAAATCCATCAAGATTATTTGCAGGAGCAAAGTCAAAGCAATTCCAATACTCCTGGACAGATGCGCTGCCGCAGGAATCAAGATTCACGAAGATACCGAAACTATTGGCGGCGAAATTGCGGACGGGCGTATCACGATTCGCACGAGCGCTGGCGGTTTTCAGCGCTCCAACGTAGGAGCGCTAAAATCAGCGCACCCGACAACATCGCCAAGGTGCGCCGATTTTTCGTGCGACGAAATTGCCGTTTTCTGCGGAAGGGAACCGGAAAATGGCATTTTACCGCAGCAGATTCGCAGTCTTGAAAACCCGTCAGTTGAAACCAAAATTCCCGGCCTGTATCTTGCAGGCGATCTCATTGCTGGAAGGCGCAGGCAACTTGCAATTGCAATAGGAACAGGAATGGATGCGGCGCTTCATGCCGTTGAGTACGTCAGCGCCAAAAAGGAGGAAAAAGTATGAAAATTCTTTGCAGCAAGGGCGATCCAAAACTTGCAGTTGTCCACGTCGCCGAGTTCAGGAACGACCAGAAATATATGGCGGAATTTGTGGAGTCTCTGTCAGGCAGCAATGCCAAGGACGAAAAGTGGGTCATAATTGTCTCGTCGCAGTTCGGATGCCCGATTGGGTGCAAGTTCTGCGACGCGGGCGACCATTTTCACGGAAATCTGACAAAAGATGAACTGCTTGCTCAAATCGACCACATCGTTGACGCACACTATCTAGACAGGCGCGTCCCGGTCAAAAAGTTCAAGGTGCAGTTCGCGCGAATGGGCGAACCGATGCTCAACCCCGCAGTTCTTGATGCATTGGAAGAGATGCGCAAAAGATATGATGCGCCTGGTCTTATGCCATGCATTTCGACAGTTGCGCCATTAGGTGTGGAAGCGCAGTTCGAGCGTATTCTTGAAATCAAGAACAAGCATTACCGCGGCAATTTCCAGATGCAGTTTTCCATACATTCGACTGACGAAAATTACCGCGACAAATTGATGCCTGCGCGAAAATGGACTCTGGAGCAGATTGCGGAATACGGCAAACGATTCCATCTGCCAGGCGACAGAAAAGTCACGCTGAACTTCGCGATTTCGGAACAAAATCCAGTGGATGTCGAAAAAATCCGCGCAATTTTCGACCCGGCGCACTTCGCAATAAAGCTCACGCCGGTAAATCCGACTTTCCGCGCATCCGAGAACCGGTTGGTCGCGGAATTCGGCGAGTACGGTATGCGGCTGCGCGAGAAATTCAAGAAAGCAGGATTCGAGACGATTGAGAGCATCGGAGAACTTGATGAAAATAAAATTGGCAGTAATTGCGGGCAAGTCCTCGCTTTATGGAAAAAGGAAAAAGCGTGATTTAGAAAATTCTGGCAATTCCATAAGCCGGCAGCGCGAACATAATTGAAATCAGGAATCCGCCAATAGAAACTGCTGCAAATGACAGCATCCCGCTCATTCCAAGGAGGCGCGCAATCAGGGTTCCAATTAGCGCCCCAGTTCCAGGAAAAGGGATGGCCACGAATATGATTATTCCTGCGAATTCGAGCGGGGCAAGCCATTTCCATTTTTCCAGCCAATTGCGGGCCTTTTCCACGGATGAGTTTATTCTTGGCCCGATGAAAGGGGCTTTCCTTAGCAGGTCGAAATTCAATATAATGAATAGGCTTACCACGGAATCCATAAACGTAATAGAGAGAACTGCTTGCCAGAAAGTAATTCCCAGTGCAGGTCCGCCAAGAATTACCAGATGGCCTGCCGGCGTAAATGCGTATGCCGCCATAATTCCGTAAATTTTTGGTGCCTCTGCAGGGGCGAGCAAATACATAATATAGAGCACTAAGGAAACTATTGCCGGAACTGCGATTATTTTGAGAAAAACTTCCATGACTTTATTTTTCATCGCATCACTCATGACTGCGCATATAGCGCCCCCTCTTCACAATCTCCTTGATTTTTTCCTCGACGCCTTTTCCATTTTTGAACCCTGCCTTGTATCCTTTCATAACTTCGCCAAAGCAGTAGGGGAAGCGCGAGTGCGTGGATTCAAACGCTTCCATAAGAACGTGCAAATCGACGCCCTGCTTTTCTATCTCTTTTGAGAATTCACCAAGCCCGAAATCTATGAAGCACAGCGCGCCGGACGGGCGCACAATAATGTTTGAAGTTGTCAAATCGCCGTGGATTATTCCTGCATTGTGCAATTTGGCGGCAGATGCGCCAATGCCCCGGCAGAGCGCCTTTCGGCGGGCGGTGGTCGTGCTTTCGTCCTCTATCAAGTCTTTCGCTCGCCAGCCTGGAACGAACTCCATTGTAATCTCGCCGCGCGCCAAGTCCACGTCAAGCAGCGCGGGAACATCAATTCCGGCTGCGCGCGCAGCAGAGAGCAGTTTTGTCTCTTCCTTAGTCCGCGCCTCGCGAATCGCGCAGTCCACCTGCGGAATCCTGTATGACTTCGGAACACGCTTCTTTTGAATCGCAGGGCGGCCCATAAAAACCGTCTTGTGAATCTCCGCCTCCGCGCCTCTGCGCACTATATCATCAGGCAAAAGCAAATCGCGCAAGACATCCGTGCCTTTTGCAATCCAGTCCGCGCCAGCATCCGCAAGTTTCTCGCCGGAATTTGCGCCCCAGGTCACGCCGATTGTTTTGCAGCCAGCAACCTTTCCAGAAACTATGTCGCCAGGCGCGTCGCCAACCATCGCGCAGAAGCGCGGATCGACGCCGAGCGATTTGCATGCGGTTAATATGGGGTCAGGCGCTGGCTTTAATTTCGCGTCGCCGTCGCCCACAACCACGTCAATGTATTGGTCAAAGCCCATTTCCTGCGCAAGCCTTCTTGCGATGAAGCCCTTCTTGATTGTGATTATGCCAGTCAGGATTCCTGCGCCTTTGAGTGCCTTCAGCACATCCATTATGCCGGAAAACATCGAAGTGTCCTGGCGGTAAGTCGAAAGATAAAGCTCGTTGTAGAATTCTATCATTTTCTGCAACTTGTCATCAGGGATTTCCCCGCCCTTGCGGTAGAACATTCCCCTGCGCTGCAGCGTGCCGATGAGAGGGTAAATTTCTTCCTCGGTGTAGGTGCTGTAGCCGAACTTGTCAAGCGTTGAATTCAGGCAACGGAATATCGTGCGCTTCGAGTCGGTGAGCGTGCCGTCGAGGTCGAAGAAAACCGCTTTGAAGAAATGCGACTGTGGGGCGCTCATATGCTTCCTCCGTTTCCATTCTTGCGCCATTTAACTTCAACGTCGTCAGTGCGGAATTTCTGGTTTATCTGCGTATCTTTCAACTTCATGCGCACTCCGGATCTGTGCATCACGATTCCGGTCCACGCAATCATCGCGCCATTGTCCGTGCAAAGGGAAGCGGGAGGGACAAAGCATTGCGCTCCCCTTGCCTCCGCCATAATTTTTGCCATTTCGCAAAGTCTTCTGTTCCGCGCCACTCCGCCAGCCATCAGCACTTCGTTCTTTTCGGTATGTGCCATCGCGCGCTCGGTCACTTCGACAAGTGCAGCAAATGCAGTTTCCTGCAAAGAATAGCAGAGGTCGTTGAGCAACGAATTTTCATGCTGGCGCGGCTTTGTGCCAAAAACAATTCCATTTTTTTCAGCGAGATTGAAAGCGGCAGTCATAAGCCCCGAAAACGTGACATCCATGCCCTTTACGCAGTATGGCAATGGAATGTAATTTTTGGATTTGAGCGCCATCGTCTCGATTGCCGGGCCTGCAGGGAAAGGAATTCCAAGGTCGCGCCCGAACTTGTCAAGCGCGTTCCCGATTCCCACATCCAGGGTCTCGCCGAAAACGCGATATTTTCCCTCCGCGAATGCGATGACCTGTGTGTTTGCTCCTGACGTATACAGCATCACCGGGTCGCGGCAGCCCGTCGTGGCGCGGCCTATCTCAAGATGCGCGATGCAGTGGTTCACGCCGATTATTGGAATGTCTAGTGAAAGCGCGAGCGCCCTTGCGGCAGTAGCCCCTGTGCGCAGGCACGGCCCAAGACCGGGGCCTTGTGAAAATGCGACTAAGTCTAAATCCTTCGCTGAAATTCCTGCCCTTTCAAGCGCAGCCGAGACAACGTCTCCCGCAACGTTCGCGTGGTGGTTTGCAGCTTCGCGCGGATGGATTCCGCCTTCAACGGGCTTGTACATCTTCGATTCGTTTGAAAGAACGGTGCAGATAGCGCCATCGCTTGGTTTATTTGAAACTACGCCACAGCCGAACGTATGCGCTGTGGATTCTATGCCTAGGCAATACACAATGTATGTATCTTTAAGAAACGGATAATTGTTTCCGGAACTTGCCAACCCGTGCGGATAACTTATAATCCCGCTTATGATGCCAACTATATTGATACATATATGAGGCAGACATACGAAGAAAAATTGGTGATTTAATGGTAGTTTCTAATACTGACATTTCAAGGAATGTTGACGAGATTGTGCGCGCCCTCGGGAAGCCCGGGGAAGCAAAGCGCAAGGAAATCGAATCGGAGTTCGCGCGCTACATCGACCACGGCGTTCCGATGGAAGAGGCGCGAAGGACTATAATGCACAAGTTCGGAGGCGCAACGCTTTCGGCACAAAAAGGCATTGCATCCCTTCAGACCGGCGATATGGACGTTAATGTTTTAGGAAAAATCCTTTCCGTGAACACGCGGCAAGTAGTGGCGCGCGGCGAGAACAAAACGGTCTATTTCGGATTCCTCGGAGACGAGACTGGCACCATTTCATATTCATCTTTCAAAGACCTGGCTCCGCTGAATCTGCAAAAGGGCGACATCGTTCGCATCGAGCACGCTTATGTCAACGAATACAATGGCAAGATGCGCCTCAACCTCGGGGACAGGAGCAACATAAAGAAAGAGGAAGGCAAAATGGAAATGAACATACCTGCACCTCCAGCCGCGGAAGCAAAAGAGTACCCGCTTGCCGAACTCAAGGGCGGACTGCGCAACGTCACAGTAACTGCAAAAATCGAGAGCGTTGGCCAGCGCACGGTCGAGACAAAGACGGGTGCAAAGGTAGTATATTTTGGAAAAATGGCCGATGAAACCGGAACAATCCGCTACTCGTCCTGGCATGACTTCGGGTTGAAGCAGGACGAAGTCGTGAAAATCGAAGGCGCATACACCCGCGAATGGCAGGGAATGGTTGACGTAAACTTCGACGAGCGCTGCAAAGTCTCAAAGTCGGATAAGAAAATAGAAGCATCGACAAAAACAATTCCAATTCGCGACATAGAGGCAAAAGGCGGCGCATACGACGCATCCATTGAAGGTGTGGTCGTAGACATACGCCCAGGAAGTGGGCTTATTTCCAGATGCCCGCAGTGCAACAAAACTCTTCTCAAAGGCCAATGCAAGGAGCACGGCGCAGTTGACGGCAAGCCCGATTTGCGCATCCGCACAGTAATAGACGACGGAACCGGAACGCTCAACGTCACGATCGGGCGCGAACTTTCAGAACCGCTCATAGGCAAGAATCTGGAGCAATGCAAGACAGAAGCGCAAAAGGCATTCGACCCGGAAGTTGTCGTGGATCATATGCGCAAATCCCTCATGCTAAAGCCGATGTCAATAAAGGGAAACGCCAAGAAGGACGATTTCGGTCTTTCGATGATTGCAAACGACGCAAAGCCATTGGCGCTTGATAGGGCCAAACTGCGCGAGAAAGCCGAAAATATGCTGGAAAACATGGAGGCGATTTAATGGTTTCACGCGAAACTGCATGGCGCGCATTCGCAGGGGAATACAAGGATTCCGATTTTGAGGAAAAGGGCGAGGGCGAGATGGCCCCATCGTACGTCATTACTCCGCTTGGCGCAAAGCTCAACCGCATTTTCATCGTAGGAACGCTGATGGAAGTCGAGAAGCGCGAGAACGACGTCAAGGCAACATTCTGGGATGGCACAGACACAGTTTCGCTCTACGCCAACAAGTACAACCAGGAAGCGATGGATTCACTGCTCAAATTAAAAACGCCGTGCTATGCCTCGGTGCTGGCGCGCGTCCGCACTTTCTCGCCAGAGGAAGGAAAGATTTTCATTACGGTCAAGCCGGACCAGATACGCGAGGCAACCTTGGAAGAGCGCGATTATTGGATGCTTTCCGCGGCAGAGCAGACGCTCTACAGGATAGAAGCATTCAGCGAAGCAAGCAAGATGGAACCGCCAAACAACGAGAAGATGGATGCACTTGGCTATGCATCAGAAATTTCAGATGGAATAATCAAGGCGCTTGAGCATTACAATAGCCAAGACATTCCAAGATACCGCGAAATGGTCGCTGGCGCAATCGCTTCAATCGCAGGCGGCGAGAAAGAACCGATAATGGCAGTCCAGCCGTCACAAGAACAGGAAGTGCCAAAACCCACAGCGCAAAAGGCGCCTGCGCCGATAGCAAAATCGCCACCAGCAATACAGGCAAAATCAAAGGCAAATCCGGACGAAGAAGCGATAATCGAAATCGTAAAATCCCTTGACGTGGGCAAGGGCGCATCCTGGGAAGACGTGGTCGCAAAGGCCGAAGCGCGCGGAATGGACAAGAATAAAATAGAAGAATCGATAATCCGTCTTGAAGACGCAGGCACGATTGAGGAGCCATTCCTCGGCCAGCTGCGCCTGAAAAAATGAGGATAAAAGGAGAAATTGAAAGGTGTTTCTATGGATTTGGGCAAAATCTTTTTTGAAAGGGAAATCAGGTCTTACGAAAAGAAAATCGAGACAAGGGAAAAGAATATTGCAAGATTGGAGGAAAAGATAGCAGTCCTCAAGGCGCAATGCGATGCAGGCAAAATCAGCAAGGGAAAATACGAGAAACGTAAGCGCGAATGCACCGATTCAATCCACGGCATGAAGGACAAGATAAAGATTCTCCGCGGCGCAATCGCAAAGGAGCATCGCGCAATAAAGGAAAGCGAGCATAGCCACGAGAAAAAAGAAAAGAAAGAAGCCAAGGCAAAGAAATAGTCGCCAAATTTTCTTTTGTTTTTCGCTCTTTTATTACCGCAGCTCTATGAACAGAAGCACGACGATGTCCACAACAAACATCAGCGTCACTATCAATTCCAGTATGAACATTCGCCTGCTGTCGTTCTCGTCGTTTGCCATTGCGTAAAGCTTGCTCAACGTCTCAAGCTTATCTTGGACGGTTTTATACCAATCGTCTATGTGAAGTTTCTTGCTGCAGCTCATGTATATCTTCGCGAGGTACCAGTCGCCGAAGAACTTGGTGATGTTGGCAAGCTCCTCAGTGATTTCGGTAAGGTCGATCCGGATTTCGGAAAGCTCCCGCATCGTGGCGCGTGCGCTGTAAAGTATGCCGCGGCGCGAGAACACCTTGCCCATGTCGTCATATGCCTTGTCCAGTACTTTGTCCAGATAATCGTCGTACGCTATAAGCTCCACAAGCTGCATGTTCGACGTCTCTATTATGAAAAGAACGTCCTCGTACTTGCCGGAAGGCTCCACGACGAAGGCGCGCTCCCATTCCACGACAATGAGGTCGTCGCCGTAGTACGAATACCAGTATCGCAGGATATCCGACACTTCATTATCGCTCAGCTTTTCGGGGTTGTCCGTCTTCTCGAGGAAAGCCGCCAGCTCCTTTTTGCGCCGCCCCATCAAATCGCTGACCGGCACCTCGGTCTCGGTAATGCAGAAAACTGTGTGCATCGTAGGCTCGGACGAAGGGCCGTAGCTCTGCTCGCGCGCCTCCCTTATGCTTTCGCTGATTTTCTTATATAGGTCGTTTGCATAATCGGAAAGCGGCACATCGTCCCCGTTCAGGCGTATGTACAGGCCGTCGTAGCTTGCCAGGTCCTCGAACCTGCACGAAACCTCCGTCCTTATTGATATGGATATTGCGCCTACGGAAAATATCTTTGCAGACACATCAAAGCGCGTCGGCCCCTTTATGGTCTCGAACATCACAGGCGAAAACTTTACCGTCAATGGCTTTGGAAGGTCGATGTATCTCGGCACGGCCCTCGCATATGCAAGCTTCATCACCTGCGCCCGCTTGTCGAGCACCCGCTCTATCTTGTCAAGGTTCAATTCAGCGCCAGTGTCATAAACGTAAAGATACGCGACTTCTCCCTTCATATTTTCACAATCCGATTTTTAAACAATCTTGGTTATGTCTCAGCACCCTATTATATTTTGTCGTCCTGGAAATGGTAAGCAACCTTTAAAACAATTTAACTTATTCCCTCCCGATTTCATGGTAAAGGCTGAAAAATGCACGTCATGCGGCGTTCCGCTTCTCGGCAAAGGCACATCCGCCTTCAAGTGTCCCCAGTGCGGCGAAAACATCGTTGGAAGATGCTCCCAATGCAGGGAACAGTCGGTCAAGTACACCTGCGGCAAATGCGGATTCACTGGCCCATAGAGAATTAGCGAGCCTGATGTGGTAAAATGGGAAAGGTAATTGCGCTCATAAAGATCATGCCCGACGGAGTAAAGAGCGACGACGAGCTTCGCGCCCTTATGCAGAGCGTAAAGAACACTGTCAAGCCGCCGGTCGAGCTTACGCGCATGGACGCAAAAGACATTGCGTTCGGTCTTCGTGCAGTCACAGCCACAATCATCCTCGAGGACGGCGTCGGCGGCCCCGAGCCGATTTGCGACGCGCTCGCAAAGATACCGGGCGTCGAGTCCGTAGAAGTCACCGACATGGGTAGGATATAATCGGGCCCGAATTCTTCTTCAATTATAATCTGTCTTTTCTTGATTTTCAAAAATTTCAAGGCTTCAAAAGCGATTCTATTTTTTCAACTATCTTGTTATAGTGGCTTCCTTTCCAGTATAATTTTCCGCAGTCGGGGCATTGCCAGAACTCATCCTGGCGCGCAAACACTCCGTCGGGCACTTTTCCAAAAACTTCTCCCTTGTCCACCGGCTGCAGCTTTTCGCCGCATTCGCTGCAAAGCGAGAGAATTGCATTCTTGCCAGGTGAAAGCTTAAACTCAAAAACGACCTGCTTTATCTGTTCGTCAACATCAGAGCTTTTTACGAGAAGCATTTGTGCGTCCGACCTGCGCCCAATAATTTCCTTGTCTCTCGTAAGAAGAATCCGCTTGGAACTTGCCGCGTGCTGGAGTATTTCCGCATCTTCCTCGTCGTCATCGGCATATTTCACGTCGTAGCCCATCATGCGAAGCCATTTTGCAAGATTGCCGAGCATACTGTCGCATAAAAATTTCACAAACATCACCCATTTTTATGCGAGATGCGCTGCGCAGAAAGCAGCGCAAGAATCGCAGATGAATTTCATTTCTTTTCCTCTCTCTTTTTTCCGTTTGCCTTTGCTTCTATTTTGATGTCCCAGCTTATCCACAGGAGCGTTGATACAGTCAGTAGCGAAGCAACCACCGCAAGAAAATATTTGCCCATGCCGACGCAAACGCCTATAGCGCCGACCATCCAGATGCTTGCGGCGGTAGTCAAGCCCTGCACGGGATGGTCGCCGGTTTTTTCCGCCTGGGTGCTTACGAATATGTTGCCTGCACCGATAAAGCCAAGCCCAGTTGCTATGGCTGCTGCCATCCTTGCAAATGAATCTGGCGTTGTATAAAAACCGCTGCCGATTGTGACAAACAAGCAGGAGGCTATGCATACCAAGATGTGCGTGCGCAATCCTGCAGGCTTGTGCCTATACTCCCTTTCGAGGCCGACGATTGCTCCAAGCGCAGCTGCTATGAATAATTTGAGAATGGCAATTACGTCTTCCGAAGACATGCCGAGGATTTCTGCCATAGTAGGATAATGCATCGTCTTTTTAAATTCGTTTGCCGGGCGAATATTTCAGCAAAATTCCGTCGCCGAGCCGTTCGCAGGATTCCAGTTTCAATTTTATGATGTCTTGCTCGGACTTTGCGCCTTCGCCTCCTGCGGGCGTTGGCCCTTCTCCTCCGATTATCATGCTACCGACGTAAATTGAGAACTCATCGAACAATCCTGAGCGCAAGAACGACCCGATTACGTTTTCACCGCCTTCGACCATGAGGCGCTTCACGCCGCGCTTTGCAAGTCCGCCAAGCATTTTCGCCAAATCTACTTTTCCATCCCCGCATTCCACAACTTCGGGGCCGTCAATCGCGCGCTTCTTCCCATCCGCGCAGAAAACAATCGTCGGCGCATCACCGTTCAGGACAAGTGCGCCGTTTGGAATCCTGCAATTTGAATCCAGCACTATTCGTAATGGTTTTTTCGCGCTTGCGCCATCGAGGTATTTTTCCTTGACTGTAAGTTTAGGGTCGTCAGAAAGCACGGTTCCAATTCCGACAAGTATCGCGTCGCATGAATTGCGCAACTGGTGGACGCGCTTCATGTCCGCTTCGCAGGAGATGCGCACCTGCTTCCTGCTTGGCAGGGCGATTTTGCCGTCCGCGGACATCGCGCAGTTTATGACGACATAGGGGCGATTCACACATAAGAATCGGAGGCGGTGTTTTATTGTTTGCCGCGCCGCATTGCGCTCCAGCCGCCGCAACCTTTTTTAAGGCAGAGTGGAATATATATTCTGGTGAAAATATGGCAGCATCAAAAAAATCGGAATATGCATCGGACGAAAAGAAAATGACCTGCTCGTCATGCGGCAAGGGCTTTGTCGCGCAAAAGAAAACGAAACTCCCCGTTGGAGCCGTATGCCCCGATTGCCAGAATAGGGTTCAGTAGATCTGATATTATAATCGGGCAGTGCGTTAATTCCCTTGTCCTGCGGATTGGGCGTAACGGAATCTTTAAATTTGTATGGTGAATACGCTATATCGATGAGCGATATACCGACTAGCGACATAGTGTATTCG
>JAQUQK010000030.1:0-4845 GCA_028716125.1 Thermoplasmatota archaeon
TACAGGCGCGCTACGACAGGGCACCTTTCCCTTCCGCAGAGCATCTTCGTTCCGCGGCATAAAATGCATCTCGCGCTCCTGTTTACCGTCTTGATATCGCTCTGGCTTGCGCTGGAAAATTGCGGCTCGACTTTGTTGTCCAGATAGTTGCGCAGCCAAGGCTCCATTCGAATTCGTAATTAACATCGGAAGCCGGGATAAAGTTTTTTTTCGTAGCAAAGCGTCTGTTCAATGCAAGCATTTATATTGAGATAGTCTACTTGCACATTGATTACGCGCTATAAAATCGCCGAGAGTTTCTCGTCGTTCGGTGGCGCATTTGGTCAATATGCATCTGAATTGATTGGGGGTAAGTACATGGCTGTAAAGAACTTGGTGGCAAAAAAGGCACTGGCAGTATTTCTGACCGTATTGATGGTTGGAAGCGTTTTCGGGGCGGTTAATTGGGCGCCGACCGTACAGGCAGCGAGTTCGACAATCACGTACTATCTGCACAACATAGGAACAGATTACGAAGAGTTCATGAGCGAGGAGAATTTTGAAGGGGAAAACGACGGCCGCGGCTACAACCAGCTGGGCTCAGTATTCACCGACGCAGCATTTGTTGGAGACGTTTTCGGAGTTCCGCACGTTCTTGGCGACGTAGTGGACGAATACCCGGCATCGCCGGTTGCTAGCGGATTTGCGCTGGACTCTACAAAGGACGTAGAAGCCACGATATATGTGTGCTCGCAGGACTACAATAATCTGCTGTTGAACATATCTCTTTACGATGACAACGGGTTCCTCGGCGGCGCGAGCGTGGAGAACGTCGTAACCATCGCGGGAAGCACGGGCTCGCCGGAGTTGTTTGGCTATGTGCCGTTTGAGGCGAAATTCAAAATCCTCGTTGAAGAATTTAACGGAAACCTGAAGCTCGTGGTGCGCCCAGAAATCGGCACTGGAAGCTGGATGTATGGGTATGATGGCGATCATGCGAGTTTCGTCAAGATTCCCGTGCAAAGCACAGTCAGCCCGCCCCTGACCGCTTCTTTCGATTATGCCGTAAACGGCAACACAATATCCGCCGATGCTTCTGGATCAATCGCAGGCAGCGGAACAATCACAAACTATAAATGGCAGTGGAAGGCCGATGGGATGTGGGAAGACAATGGCGCAACGCCAACTGCCAGCCATTCCTATGATGCTGCCGGGACATACCAGATAACCCTTGAAGTCAAGGACGGTAGCGGCGCAACAGACACGGAAACCAAGACCGTAAGCGTGGGCGCATCTGGCCAGAGTCCGACCTGCACAATCACATCGCCATCCAATGGCGCAACCGTCAGCGGCACCGTGACAATCTCGGGCACGGCGGCGGACGGAAGCACGGGGCAACAAGGCGATTTCAACAACGACGGAATAGTGATTATTGCAATAGTGGACTCAGGAATAAATTTCTTCCATGATGATTTCAGGGCAAGCACCTATAAAAACGATGCCGTAAAATCAAGGACGAATAATTTCCAAGACAACCCATCAGAGTACATCGATGAATTCCCGGATGATGCTACAGCGATAAACGTAGACTGGAGCAAGACGACTTATGATGCGCTCAAAGCGGATTTCATGGCAAATAACGCAATCCAGACTGGAAAATTGTATTGGATTCCCGGAACGAAGGTAATAGGAGCATACACCGACGGTACTGATGGAGGAACGATATTGGACACGGATTCTGCATCGCTAGGCCATGGGACGCACTGTGCCTCGGTGGCGGCAGGCAACATTTTTGGATATTGTCCAGATGCATTGATTGTTGCGGTTCAAGGATACGCCGGAATCCAGTGGGCGTGCCAACAGCCGTGGATAGACTTTGTCTCGAATAGCTGGGGAACAAGAGGAAACATCGGAACACCTACTTTTGGCATGGGGCTGGATTTGCTGGGAGACACCGAAAGCACGAAGCCAGCAGTTGAGCGCGGCCAGATTGTGCTCTTTGCGGCAGGAAATGGTGTAGAAAACGGATTCCTTGTTACTGAGAGCACCTATACTTCGGGCAATACTGGGCCCGATTGGCTGGTTACAGTTGGCGCAGCCGCACTTGAAACGAACCAGACGATAATCGGAACCGGAAAGCCAGTCGACATCACATCATACGGATCCGGCGACATAAAGGCTGCCGACTACCTAAGCACGTCGGGTGTCGGGAGCCATAGCGGCACCAGCTGCGCCACGCCGATGACCGCGGGAGTATTTGCGACGGCGCTTCTGGCAGCGAGAAATGCGCTGGAGGACAATCATGTCGGCCAATATTCCGATGGGCAAATAATCGCCCAAGGTACTGCGGCACCAACAGGCCCTCTAAGCGACGGAAAGCTCACTCGTGAGGAACTCAAGGAAGCGGTTTTCAAGACCGCTCTCCCTCCTGGGTCAGACTATATTTCAGTGCCTGTGACCATGCCTCTTGGCGGAACTCCAGCCGACTGGCCGCTTTGCGGCTATGGCATAGCGAACAAATACAGCGCGCAAGATGCGGTCAAAGTCGTTCTTGGCCAGAGCAGTATGCCGGACAGAAGCGACGTAGATATGTGGATGGAATATGATGAGCAGGTCCGCGACATCATATGGGGCGATTATGATTCCAATGGCGATGGAGAGGTGGGACCAGTAGGGTGGTCCACGTCCAATGGCGCAAGAATTGGCCTTCCTGCCGAATTGCAGGGCATGAGCAAGGAATTCTCGGCAAACAATCCGGATTATGTCTTCAACGCGTACCTTTCCAGCAGAACCATGGTAACCGAGGGCGCAGAAGGGAGCCACTTCATAGAAGACCCTGAAGTCGACAGCCCAGCGCTTCTAGCATTGTCAGAAGGAGACATCATTTGGGCAGACGTTGGCATCGAAGGCGCGAACATGATCTTCGACATAAAGGTCTATGGATTTACCGTACCCGTTTCGCCAGTGCTAAATGAAGCCATCCAATATGAGATATACATCGACGGGCACAATTTCGAGGTCGACGTGTTTTTGCAATCCCCGCAAATCTACGATAACACAAACGGCGCAGCCTCGGAGGGGTCTGCATCATTAGACTTAACCAATGGCATCATCCACGTTTCAATACCATTGAGCGAAATATCTGAAATGAGCGACGGCAGTGCGGCCATATATCTGGAATCTAAGCTCGGGCATTACATGACGGGAGGGCAATATGCGGTTGACCGCGCCCCTGACGGCGGCACCAGGACGTACGCCTCTGCCCCAGAAAACGCCCCGCCTACCTGCACCATGGTTGCGAGCCCGAACATGGGAAACGCACCGCTTGCAGTATCATTCACTATGAGCGCGAGCGACACCGATGGCACGATTGCTTCATGGGACCTTGACTTTGGCGACGCAGCCGAGCATGCGGCAGGCACCGGAAATCCATCGTCTGCATCGCACACATACAGCGCGGCCGGAACATACGCCGCAGTTCTTACAGTAACCGACGACAAGGGCGCAACCGGCACGGCGCAGGCGCAGATCGTTGCAGGAACTATGCCGGAAAAATACGTCCAAGTTTCAACCGACGGCGGGGCGACTTGGAATCTGGCCACAGGCACGGCATCCTGGAATTTCCAGTGGGACACGGTGCTTGTTGACGACGGCCAGTACACTATCAGGGCGAAGTATTACGATGGGGCTGCATGGTCGCCTGAAGATTCAATCACAGTAAGCGTCCAGAACGGGCAGGCTAGCGAACCTCCGGCGTGCGCAATAACATCCCCTGCAAGCGGCGCCCAATTAAAAGGAACCGAATCAGTTGCAGGAACCGCATCCCCTGGAACCGGGGCGGCCATCCAGGGCGTACAGGTGAAAATAGACGATGGCATCTGGAATTTGGCATCAAACACCGGCACGGCCTTCTCGACATGGTCTTATGCGTGGGACACGACCACGGCAGCCGACGGCGCGCACACAATCTACGCCCGCGCATACAATGGCACGGAATACTCCGCGAGCGCAAACTTGGACGTAACGGTCAACAACAGCCACGGCCAGGAAAACCTTGCGAACAAATGGGCGCTGCTCGTAGGAATGTGCGACTACCCTCCAATTGGAGCAGGCGGCAGTGATCTTGAGGACTGCTACATGGATGTGGCCTCGGCGCGCAAAGTGCTGACTGCATCCGGCTTTGCAGGCGAGAGAATCCGCATCTTGGAAAACCAGTCAGCAACCGTTAATGCCGTTAAAGAAGGATTGCAGTGGCTGGCGGATTCGGCTGATGCGGATTCGGAAGTTTTCTTCTACTACAGCGGGCATGGAGAGAGCATAGGGATCGACTCGGCCATAGACGTGTTTGACGGCGCGGTGTGGACAACCGACATGGAGCCGATACTCAGCGGGCTGCAGTCCAAGAAAGCGTTCTTCGGCTTCGATGCCTGTCAGAATGGCGCAATGGACGGTGTTGGAACCGGCCCGCTGCATGTAACGGAGGGTCTTGCAGCGCCTGGACGAATAATCGTTTCGGCAAGCTCCGAGGCAACATTGTCCTACTCGACTGGAAGCGGCGGCGCGTTCACACGGGCATTTATAGAAGAAGGGCTGCTTGGCGGGGCTGGCGACAGTTTCCTGCAAGGCAACAACGATGGAAAGACAAGCATAGAGGAGGCGTTTAATTATGCGTTCTACAGGTGCGAAACTGCGGGCACGTCGCCAACTGCCCCGGAAATGCTTCCGCAGATGAACGACCAGTACGACGGCGAGATGTTTTTCGAGCAGATGGGGGCAGTTCCAGAACCAAAACCAACTTTATACTTCCATACGGCGCCTTTGGCAGAAGGAGTTCCTGCAGGCTCCCTTAACGTCGGCGGCCAGTTG
>JAQUQK010000030.1:4945-7815 GCA_028716125.1 Thermoplasmatota archaeon
GAAATCGCGCTCGCCGCATCAGACGAGGATGGCGACGCCCTCACGTATTCAATTGCAAGCGGGCCTTCGCACGGCACGTTATCGGCAATAGAAGGCAATGTGGTCACATACACACCGGACGAAAACTACAATGGCGAAGATTCGTTCACGTTCAAGGCAAACGACGGAGAGTATGATTCTGGCGTCGGAACAGTTGCGATAACGGTAAATTCAGTCAACGACGCGCCGGTCGCAAGCTTCGCATGTTCGCTGGAATCCCCAAGAGTCCGCGACTTGGTCGAATTCACGGATCTGTCTTCAGACCCAGACGGCCCGATTGCATCTTGGCAATGGGACTTCGGCGACGGAACCGAATCGGCAGAGAGCAATCCGGTGCACCAATACACGATGCCTGGAACTTTTGCGGCAACCCTGACGATTACAGACAGCGACGGAGCAACTGCGCGCGAGGAAAAAACCATAACAGTGACGCCTGCCCCTCCGGCCAAAGTTACTGGCCTTGCTGCAGAGCCCAAAAACGGCAAGGTATTGCTGTCCTGGGAAGCACCATCGGACGGCGGCTCGCCGATAATTGAATATAACATATACGCCGGAACACAAAGCGGGGCATTGGAATACATAGCAACGACGGCAAACACCACGTATTATCAAGACAAGGAGCCGGCAAAGGGCGAGACTTGGTATTACCAGGTGTCTGCGGCAAATAGCATAGGCGAAGGCGAAAGGTCTGACGAACTGTGCGTAGTCGCCTCCAAGCCAATAGATGGCGGCAGCAGCGGGTTTGCAAGCTCTGCCGGCGTAATTGCCGCAATGCTGCCGGAATCAACGGCGCCGTTTGCGATATGTGCGGTTTTGCTTGCCGCTTTGGCCGTGGCGGGATGCGCAATCGCCACGAGGCGCAGGAAGAAGTAGTCCTTCTTTTTTCCATATATTTTAGTCCAAAATCGTCCAACAACACATATATGCCATAAATCCACTTTCGCCAATTGCACCAGAACTTTCAGGGATTGTACCACAAAAGTTATTTAAGGATGTATGATTATCGATAAAGTCTCCAAAAGTGAACCGAAGTGAAAAATTGGAAACGAAAGTGAGAACATGGTAGCATTCATCAGGCGCGTTTACGAGAAAGGAAAAGTGACAATTCCAAAGGAACTCCGCGAATTGCACAACATTGAGAACGGAGACTTAGTCAAGCTGCAGATAATCGGTGTGGTCGAAGCAGACGAGAGGACCACACGCCGATCCACAGACGCGTTTCAGAAATCACATTTAAAGGCAGGATATGCGAAAGTCGCGAAAGGAGGTAATATAGATGAATAATGGAATATTCAGTAAAGGCATGGCAGTTGCGCTGACGCTGATGATGATGGCGGGCGCATTCGTAGGAATCAGTATTGTGCAGCCGGCAGTGGCGCAAGATATTCCGGCACCTATGGAAAATTACCCGGACGAGCCCACTGACCTTGCGAACGACAATCTTTTGACCGCACAGGACACCATAAATGAAATGGTGATTGAGGCCGCAAGAACCAACATAATGGATATTCTTGACACTGCCGCGACCGCACCCGAGGCAGCAATAGCAGAGATAAATGCAGAACTCGACACCGTTCAGGATCTTGTGGCGACGGTTTTGGGGCTCGGCGGAATGGCGGATCCAAGCTTGGATCAATCTGGAACTTTTAACGAGCAGTTCGATTCATTGCAGCAAAGCATAAGCGATGGGTTAACTGGTCTTCTGGTGGATGGAATGGGCGGTATATCACTCCAGAATATCACGATTCTAGCAGTCAATGGCAGTGACCCAATGCCAGGAATCCGTTCCGGCATAGAAATCCTGCTTGATGGAGCGCAAACTGCAAGCGACACATGGTTTGATCTTTGGCTGACCGGACAAGGGCACGATGCGATTTACAGCGATACAGACGGCGATGGAATACCCACAATTGACGAGATTGCATTCTACAGAATATATGGCGTAGATCCGTCACTACTTGACACAGATGATGATGGAACCGGCGACCTTGCCGAAATTCAGGCAGGAACTCACCCTGCAGTTGTCGGCTTGCAGGCGGACGACCCCGATGGAGACGGATATACAATACAGGAAGAAAATGATGCAAGCTCAGACCCATACAACTGGAGGTCAACTCCAGAAGATTGGGACGGGGACGGAATCCAGCACGTGATTGATAGGGGCGAAGCGCCCTTCGATCCGCGCACTGCACCGAACATTGCAGTTTCGGTGGATACAATCAACGGTGAAGATGCAAGCAATGCACTCTGGATCAAAGACAGCGGCGCAATAACTATAACCGGCACGGCTTCAACCAAGAACCACCCATGCGACCACATACAAACAATAGTTTTGAAAGTGTCGTGGGTCAATGCTCAGGGAAATCCTGTTTACTGGGATGCTGAACTGACAGCAACGCTTGGAGCCGAAGTTCATAAAGAGGCTTATCCTAAATATGAAATTGCATCGGAAGTCCCCTGGACTGCAACTATTAATGCAGACCAGGCCGCAGAACTCAGTGAACTTGTTGGCAACGACAAGACAATCACGATTAAAGCGACAGCATCGGATAGCGATGAAACCAAGGCCGCATCAGCAAGCATCAAGTTCCACATTGCATCAGCGTCTCCGATGGTCACAACACTCAACCCGGTTGAAAACGCTGTTGTTTGCGTAGGCGACGTCGTAATATTGAATGCAACCGTGGAAGGATTCGAATTCAATAAAATCGCGGCAGTAAAGTTCTCGATATTGAGAGGAACGCAATTGCTAGGCGCGTGGGCCGTCGCAAAAGATGCGAGCGGATACTATACTCAGAGCTGGACGGTACCGGAGATACAATGTGGCGAAG
>JAQUQK010000030.1:7915-12818 GCA_028716125.1 Thermoplasmatota archaeon
GCGCTGGAGCAGGTTGGCGCGGTCGAAGGCGAACTCGCGCGCATAATCGCGGAGCAATATGCTTATGTCATGGAAACTGCCACTGCCCTGGCGGAGAATGTTCAACAGATCCAAACCGATGCGGACGGCGACGGCTACACTAACACAAGAGAACTGAATGCCGGCTCGGATCCAACAGACCCGCACTCCACGCCATATGACCTTGATGGCGACGGGCTTACAAACAGCGAAGAGAGAGACCTTGGTAGCGATCCGTCGAGCAAAGATTCCGACAACGACGGCATCGGCGATTATGATGAAGTGTACGTTTATGGCACAGATCCCACAAATGCAGATACAGACGGCGATGGAATCTGGGACTCCGTTGAAATACTGATACTGAACGAGCAGCTTGGGCAAGGGTCAGACCCGAATAATGTTAACAGCCCTATTCCGGGTGGCATAGGACCAGATACGGGAATGATTGCTCTCGAGTATGGGTACTTTGAGGAAGGGGCTTTCGGCGAAGTGCCAGAATTGGGACCCATGCCTCCAGCCGAAACTGTATATGATCCCACAACACTGAATGTGATGATTTGGGATCCGAACAGCGGCGAATATATTCCGCTGGGTGCGGTTCCTGATCTTCCGGCTCCGCTCAATGATATCGATCAGGATGGAATACCCAACAGCGACGACAGCAATCCGGCAACTGCAGGTTCGCTAACAGTCACAGCGCCAAATGGCGGCGAGAAAATAAGGGGAACGTACCCCATCACATGGAGCGACGACTGGACAGCCGCTACCTACGATGTGAAATATGTTTCCGGCACGAGCGAAACGCTAATCGCTACCGGAGTAACTTCAAAATCTGTTGACTGGGTTACAATGGGTCTTGCAGACGGCGCCAACTATAAAATCAGAATAACGTCCAATCATGAAGTCAGCGACGAATCGGATGCGGTGTTTACCATCGACAACACAGCGCCCGCCATAAGCAATATCGCAACAGGCTCTGTTGAATGCATGGTAACATTAACTGCCACATTAAGCGATGCCAGCGGCATCAGCAACTATTCAATAGCTTGGGGCGACGGAACAATCGAAGAGTTTACGGTTTCCGGCAGCACCGATGGAACACCGGTTGCAATCAGTGAAAATCACAACTACAGCACCAGTGGCAGCTATAATATAATTCTGACTGTCTACGACAATGCAGTGGATGGCTCTGCGAACCACAACTCGGCTTTCGGCAGTGCCTCTGTAACAATCACAACAACACCCACATCAAACAGCGCGCCAGAACTTATCGGCGGCGGCGCAATCGCATTCGGCGACCCGTCGATGCCGGCAAACGTCCTCTTCCTTGTGAACTACACGGATGCCGACGGAGATGCGCCGGAATACGTCAAAGTGAAGATTATTGACGGGCCCGGAGTCGAGAAATTCGAAGACATGAAGGAAATTCCATCTGTGAGCGCAAGCGGAAAAACCGATTACACAAAGGCAGTGACATATTATCTTACCACGAAACTCGAAGCAGGCAAATACACCTACAACTTCATAGCAAGCGACGGAAAAGGCGACCCCTTGGAGACAGATCCTGCGGAGTTATCGGTAGGCGGCGCCGCGCCCAGTGCCCCGAACTTCGGGCCAGTCGACACCGACGGCGATGAAATCCCCGATGCAATCTGGATAGACCAGAACGGCGACGGAGTGCAGGACGAGGGCGAAGTAGTAATCCCGATGGAACAAGTCGAGGGAATCGTAGGCCCGCTTCCGGCGCCGGAAGGCATCATAACGCAGATAACGGACGCGATAAATACCGTTGTAGCGGCCATTTTGGACTTGCCGAATACGATACTGGATGCAGTGAACGGTGCAATTGGAACTCTGTGGAATTTAATCGATGATACCGATGGTGATGGATACAGCAACAGTGAAGAAATACTGGCAAACTCCGACCCAACAGATCCAAGCAGCACACCTAGCAAAGGTTCGCGCTTGCTTCCGCTATAATCCAGTGAAAAATCATTTCTCTTTCTTTCAATTTTTAGTTGTTTTTACTAGAATAATTTCCCGCAATAACCTTTAAAACTTTCGCCTATATTACATATCAGTTACGCAATAGGTGAGGGTATGAACAAAAAACTAGTTTCAGCCGTTGCACTGATTTTGATAATTTCGGCACTTGCAGCATTCGGCCAGAATGCATCTGCGGCGATTGTGCCGACTGGCGACGATTCGCACTTCCTGAAATATCCGGACGGAAGCATTAGATTGAACAACAGCGAGCTGAACGGTTCTCTGGGGTACCACTTTGCAAGCGGGTTGAGAAATAATTGGATAAAGCTACATTATAGAAATAGTGGTGCACTTGGCATGTTAGATCCAGAAGCAAAATTATATTACACGACGAACGGTTTAAATCCATCATTAGCAAGCAATAGCATCACGTTATCTCTTGAAGGGATGGGTGTTTCCAGTTCGGGTTACTACGACGGAAACCTTACCACTTCAAACTTCACTGGCTTGGCCGATGGCGCTGAGATAACATTCATAGTAAAGGTCACAGGGACAAGCAGCATCCAGACAACAGACACCCTCTGGGACAACAACACTGCCGCACAAGGCGGCAAATGGCCATCTGGATACGGATACCGCTACAAGCTCGACAGGGGCAGGCCCGTTATTTCCAACGTGCAGGCGAAGCGCTCAGGGCTTGACGTCGGAGGATACGTGGACATAAACGCAGCTGTCGCAGACGCAACCGCGGGCGTTGGCAGCGTAAAAGTAAACATTGCATGGCCTAACGGCTACACGGAAAATAAAACGATGACGGCAGACGGATTCGGCGTTTACCATTACAATACGACGTACTCTGTCATTGGAACATATACTTATTTCATCTGGGCGAACGACATGGCGGACAACAGCGCATTTTCCACTTCCCGCACGTTCATTGTCGCAAACGTGCCCCCTCAAATAAGTGGCGTGCAGGCAAGCCCCCAGGTTCAGGTTTCCGGGGGGAGTGTCAACGTCACCGCTACGGTTGTGGACGACGCGGAGCTTAGTTCCGTAAAATTAAACGTGGTTTCCGGCCCGCCGGGCTTCGAGTCTTTTGAGGTGCCGATGGCTCGCGCCGGCTTGAATTCATACTATTACAACAGGACGTATTCGCTCGCAGGCACGTACTCTTATTTTATCAGGGCGAGCGACGCATCGGATAACGGGCGGATGTCCCCCCAGCAGACTTTCACGATAGTGACCGTTCCAGCCAAGGTGGCCGGGCTGAATGCCACACCAGGCAACGGACAAGTTTCACTTTCGTGGCCAGCGCCGTACGACGGCGGCTCCGCGATAATCAAATACCGGGTTTACCGTTCGGCAACGGCGGGCGGCGCGGCAACCCTGATCGGAGAGCCGGCGACTGCGAACTATGTGGATACCGGTCTAGTCAACGGACAGGCGTACTATTATGGAGTTTCGGCGGTCAATGCCGCAGGCGAAGGAGTAAAATCGGATACAGTAAGCGCAACTCCGCAGCCCGCATCGGTTCTGCCAACCACGCCTCTCGGCATTCATGCATCTAGTGGCATCGGCTGGATAAATATCACATGGAATCTGCCCGACAGCAACGGCGGCTCGGCAATAGTGCGATACAAGATATACAGAAACGGGGGGGCGTATGCATCGGTAGATTCACCGAAGGCATACTACAATGACACCGGCGCCGCTTCGGGCGTTTCCTATTCATATGCAATTTCTGCAGTTAACGCGGTCGGGGAAGGGCCGAAGTCGGCTGGGATAACGGCAAGCGCGCTCGTGCCTCCAGCAGCCCCGGCAAAAGTCACGGGACTGACGGCGGCCGCGGGAAACGGCCAAGTCTCGCTTTCATGGACTGCGCCCGCTAATGGCGGCTCCGCGATAACGGGATACAAGATTTACTGGGGGACAACAAGCACTCCTGCCAGCGCGATTGCCGCGTCCGGAACTGCAACAACCTATATCCACACCGGGCTTACGAACGGCCAGATATACTACTATCAGGTCAGCGCGGTTAACGCCCTGGGCGACGGGGCAAAATCCAACGTGGTTTCTGCAACGCCCTTGGTAGGAGCGGCGGAGGACTCGGATCACGACGGCCTGCCAGACGCATGGGAGAAGAAATATTTCGGCAACCTGACGTACGGCCCCAATGACGATCCTGACGGCGACGGCTATACTAACTTGCAGGAATACAACGCAGGGTCGGATCCAACTGACAGCGCCAGCCGCCCGCCGGTATGGTCATGGTGGTATCCAGCGGTGGCCGTGATATTCATTGCGGGAATCGTGCTTGCGTTGCTTGTAATGAGGAGGCGGTAAATTGAGCGCAGAACAAAAAACAAGTCCATCCGCGCTCAAGCCTATAATATGGGCAATCTTTGCAGTCGTGCTTGCAGACTTCGTTTTCGCAAGCATTGTATTTCTCGCATACTATAATATTCTGCACTTGAATTTTGCGTTCTACCTGCCGCTCGACAGATGGCTCCAGTTGTCGCTTGTGATAGGCATATTCTGCGTGCTGATTGAAATCGTACTCCTGCTAACTGGAGGCGCCGCGCCGACCCAGAAAACTGCCCCAAGGGGGATCACGCCAAACTTTCCGGAACCGGCAGCGGCAAAGACAGAGCATAAGTTGAAAGTCCGCTGTGCAGGGTGCGGCAACATATTCGTAGTTGGAGATAATGACGAAAGCGCCGTGTGCCCGAACTGCAACAAGCCCGGAAAGATAATGGCAAGAACGCAGTGATTATTTCATCTCTTTCCACAATTTTATGAATCTTTCAACAGTCTGGTCCACGAAGCTTTCCTTGTATTCTATCAAAAGCTTTGCGACAAGCTCCGGGTCTGAAACTGAATAGACGTTCCTGCGCTCGTC
>JAQUQK010000031.1:0-2525 GCA_028716125.1 Thermoplasmatota archaeon
GGCGTGGTCGTGACAAATAAATTGTTCAATACGCACACCCACTTCGCCAAGTCCGCAATAGAAGAGAACGAGATGGTTGCTCTTCTTGCGGCAACGCACCATGGAAAGAACACCACGCACATGACAAGAATTACGGGATACTTTTCCCGCATCGAGGGATGGAACAAGGGAAAGACAGGCGAGCTGAAGGACAGATACAGGAACGATGGGCACTTCTAACTGCCCATGATTTTTACTTTTTTTTAGCTGATTTTACCCGCATTTTATGGTGCATGTGCCGTTTTTTCCGGCAAATTTAAACGCAAAATCCACAAAGCATTTATAGCTCGCAGAGAATACAGTTGCCCGATGAACCGAAGCGCCATTTTCAAAGAGACCGCATTCCTGTTTGCAGCCGTTGTTCTGCTGGCATCCGCATTTTCTTTCACCGTGTCGGCAAAATCTGATTTTGCTTCAATGGGCCCGCCGCCCGTAATCTCCCCGCCAACTGGCACCCCAATTCCGCCCATTCCTCTCCCGTCAGCCGAAAAAACAGTCGAGGTTTTGGGTCGAGTTGCAGAAAATTTGAGCGCTCCTCAGGGAAGCACCGGCGGCGATGGCAGCAACCGCGGAGGCCATGGCGGAAGCGGACAATTTGGATTTATTTCCATTCCTCAGTTTGTGATACCCAGTATAACCGAGAAGACATATGCCGCATTTGGCATTGCAAGCATTTTAGGTGCCGCCATCGCGTCGCTTGTTGCAGGGAGAATATGCTACGTCGACTCAACTCGCATCCTGCTTGACGAAAACCGCCGAAAAATATTTGGAATGATAAAAGAGAAACCTGGCATATACCTTACCCAGATTTGCGTTGAGCTAAATTCCAATACGACGCGAGCGCTTTGGCACCTGAGAAAATTGCAGGGCGCAGGGCTCATAAAAACAGACAAGCTAAAAGGCAAGAGGACATACTATCCGCTTATTTGCGAGTCTGGAAATTAATGCGACCTACATCTGCAACTGCATTTTACCCATTTCGTTCAATTTATATATTGAATTCTGATACACGGCCATTGTGTAGTGGTCTGCCTATATATAATTAGTAAAATAACACTTATAAGCTTGTAATCCACTTACACATTGGAAATTGGTGACTTTATGGTCAAGTCCAGCAAATTGATCAGGCCATTGTTTGCAATCGCACTGGTTGCAATGATGAGTGTCGCGGCATTCAGCGGATGCATAGGCAAGAATGACAAGGTTGCACCTGCATGGGCCGAGATAAGCGAGATAAGCGCAGATGAGGTAGCTTCTTTGAAATCGATCTCGTCGGTAATGTCCAACGTTCCGACAGGGTCGGTCGTTGTCGCTTCAGATTCAGATCCGCTTTATGCGTTAATTGCAACGCCGATCGCCGCGCATTATGAAGCAGGCGCGCTCAAGAGCGTCCCGCTTCTTGTTTCTAACAGCGGGAACACATATCCGTGGATTCACAAGACCCCTGCAATCTCAACCGAACCCACGGTCTACACCGATGTAGGTCCTGTTGCAAGGTTCCTCCAGACATACAATCCATCCTCAAGCATAATGCTCGGAATGGACAAGATTTCCGTAAAAGGAACGTCTTCGCAATCAGGAACCAACAGTCCTGTCGATTATACGCTTGCGGCAACCGAATCATATCTTGGCAGCCCCACCGAAGTAGCACTAAAACTCACTGAAAAATACTGGACCAAGGCCGATGCCGCCATACTCGTTGAGCAGAATGACACCAAGGGATATGCGGACGCATTGAACGTAGCCCCGCTTGCATCATACCTCAACATACCCATAATACCGGTGGGCGACGTGAACGAAACCGTCGCAAAAGTGCTTTCCAGCCTGGGCGTGAAATACACTCTGGCGTGCGGAGACGTTAAAATCCCGGTAGACATCGTCAAGCAGATGGGCAAGGTAATGAAATTCGCGGCGGATTCAGACATATCAAGCGCAGTCCTGTCCCTTTTGCCCAAATCAGGATCTGCCGATTCTTCAAGCATTCCATATATAGTGATGGCAAACCCGCTCGACACATATACGCCGGTCGTGCTTGACCAGCAAGTTATGGGCAACATCACCGGATCACTGACCGATGCAGGCTCGTCTGTCCCATATCCTGGTATGCCTGAGGCAGGAGAGCAGCTTCCATTCAAGTTCACCGTGCCGGCGGATTACAACTACGTCAACTTAAGGATGAACTTTACTTTCGACCTCACGGGACTTCCATTGGAATCAACGCCGGTAAACGCCGACTTGTATAATACAAGAGGCCTGTTCTGGATATACCAGGTCGTGAACGGAACAGAAAACCTGGTATTCATGGGCAACTCAGTCTGTTACGACCAGATGAGGGACGACAGCGGCAAGCCGACGAAGGTTTGGGTTGTTGCAGAAGTCGAATTGACAAACCAGCCGGGCGACTACGTGCTCAAGATTGGGCCGCTTGTCGGTGCAAGTGTCTTTGGCGCGCTGCCGGGCACGGCAACCATCGCCGGAACTTTGAC
>JAQUQK010000031.1:2625-12672 GCA_028716125.1 Thermoplasmatota archaeon
GATGTCCAGGACGCAAGCGCGCTTATTGCCAGGAGCAACTTCTATGCGCAGTATCTCGCGGGCTATCAGGGACCAATAAACCAGGCTGCGGGAAACACGCCGTTGACCGGCTTTGGCGGAATGGCATGGAATGGACTCGGCTCCGAGCCGCCAATTGAAGGTGCATTGACAACAGCATTATCTCTTGATATTGCTGATACGCGCGCCGGCTTTAATACGGCCGTTATACTGAAGGCAGAGGAAACTGGAAGGGATAAGAGTGCGATACAGTGGGAATCGTCCAACTTCATATGGGAAACCGTTCACGGCTTCTGGTATCATTTTGTGCCGGACGCGGTTAATGCAGGACCTGCAGTCCCTGTGGTTAATGTGGGAGTCCCTCTGAATGGACCGACTGGCCCATATGCCGTTAAGCACGTGAAGTATATGTCTATGGGTCCATCCGTGATGGCACTTGAATCATGCATAACCGCAAGGACGGACGGGCTGAAGGCATACAATACAATATCCCAGGCATTCCTACACGCGGGCGTAAATGCATATATGGGCGGAACGCGCTCGATGTGGGGCAGCATCACCCCGGCAATGGATACTCCAACGCCGCTTAGCGACAAACTTGGTGAGTATGTGGAGAAAAACTTCTTCGGGCACCTGACTGGATATTACACCAGTGATGCCGATCCTACGGGAACCGTTACCGGAATGGTCGGCGATATGGACGTTGGGCATGCACTGCTATACGCCAGAAACGCGTACGCTTCAGCTACGGGGCTCACCGCCAGCGACGCCATCGACACGATGTCTGTAATCGTCATATATGCAGACCCCGCGTTCAACCCGTACGAGCCGAACCACGAAGGCGGACTGCCGTCAGTCTAATTCGCGCAGCTTTTTTCTTTTTCTTAATTTTGTTTTTCAATTTCTGCGGATTTTTTGGAGGATTACAACAATCTATATAAATTTATAATATACTTCCCCCTTTGTCGGAGGATTATAATGAAAGCAAAAGTTCTCTCAAAGCCAATATTTGCCATCGGAACCATTGCGATGTTCTGCGCTGCCGTTTTCAGCGGTTGCGTTGGTCCAGGCACTGGAAATGCGGGCGCAAATGCCCAGATAATCGGGCCGGACGATATGCAAGCCCTTGCAGGCATTGAAACAGAGAGAAATCCGCTTCCAGACGATTGCGCGATAGTGGCGTCGGACGCCGATTCTTTCTATGCAATAATTGCTGCGCCAGTGGCTGCATATTACGAAGAAGGGCAGATGTCAAGCGTCCCGCTTCTTGTCGCAAACGATGGCAACACATATCCTTGGGTGAACGTGACACCGAACAATCCGAGCGAGCCAACGAAATTCAGCAATCTTGGGCCGGTTGCGCGCTTCCTCATGACGTACAACCCGACTTCGGGAATTGTAATCGGAATGGATAAATTCTCGGCAAAGGGAAGCGAAGCGTCGATGGGAACGGTGACGCCAGTCGAGTATGCGCTTCCAGTAAAGCAGGCGTTCCCAGGCGAAGTTCAGGAAGCGGCGCTTGCGGTTGCATCGGCATTCTGGTCAAAGTCAGAGGCAGCAATAATCGTGGACATTGAGACAGGCTATGCCGAGGCGGTCAATGCAGGAGTTCTTGCATCATATCTGAACATTCCGATAATCCCGGTATCGTCTGCAGACTCGGCTGTCGCCGATGCGCTTTCGGGCCTTGGAGTAAAATATACGATCCTTTGCGGCGAAGTCAATGTTCCCGGCAGCGTGGCTGAAAGCTTCGGAACGATGCTCAAGTTCTCCGATCTATCACAGATAGCGGACGCGGTTTTGGAAATCCTGCCAAGCCACGGCTATGTAGGATCCGACTTGCCTTACGTCGTGATGGCAAATCCCCTCGACATCAATGTACCAAACGTGCTGAATGAGACCAAATATAACTTCACTGGCAGCATAGCAGACAAGGCGCAGTCGGGCTATCCGGGAATGCCGGAAGGCCTGCAGGGCATCCCGTTCAACGTCACCGTCCCTGACGATTACAAATACGCCAATTTCGTGATGGATCTCAAGATGGACGCGACCGGCGTGACCGGAAGCATGGGCGCCCCCGACCCGATGGCGACTCCGGACAACTCGGGCACCAGGATATATATTTACATTTACAAGAAGTCCGCGGGCGGCGAGGACACGCTTGAATTCTTTGCGCCTTCGCAAAGCTACGATTTCGAGAGGGATGCAAGCGGAAAGCCAATCGCAGCATATCTCCACACAGAACTTCTCCAGATAAGCGAGCCTGGCGATTATTCAATACAGGTTGGCTCGGCAAGCCTCACGCATGATGATGATCTGCAGGCGCAGTTCAAGCTTGACGTCAAGGTGCAGAAGCTCGAAGGCCCGACATATCCATTGATGCCCGGCCTCTCCTCGATGGCGCCATACCTTGCCGCGATTCACAAAGGCATAGTCCTCGCAAATCCCGAATTCGCCCTCCAGGTTTCAGGCCTTGGCGGATGCGTTTCATGCGGCGACCCTGCCGCGGACAGCAGCGCAATCACCGAGGCAAACCGCAAGGCGATTGCAGTGCATGACGAGCTTGTAAGCCTTCTTGGCAAGATAACCGGCGTGGGCGACGACGTTCCCAACATCGCAAGCGTGCTCTCCAAGGATCCCGACAATGCGCCATATATTGCTATACTCGCAGACCCGAACATGGTTCCGATGTATTATTATGTGGGAAGCGTTGGGGAAGGAGTGGCAGGCGGCGGAGAGGGAATACCCGGAGACGTTTTCTACGCGACTGTCGATCCAAACCTTGTCGGATTCGAGTACAATCCAAACGTGGCAATGCTTGATTCAAGCGGCGAACCTATGACCGGCGAACTCGCGGTCAGCAGAATTACTGGCTACGATGCACAGGATGCAAGCGCGCTCATCGCAAGAAGCAACTTTTATGCAAGGTACCTTGCAGGATATGCCGGACAGCTCAACGTGAACACTGATCCTGTCAATGAGCAAACGGGCTACAGTCTTACGAACTTCGGCGATTTGGCATACGTCGGCCTTGGCTCGGAGCCGCCAATAGAATCCGAAGTAGGCACTGTCGCGGAACTGATCACGGCATTTGCGCGCGCTGGAATGAGGTCCACCGCAGGAACAGGCGACCTTGCGGCCCTTGCATTGCCGCTGCCCGTACTTGGCGGCCTGATGAATGCTGGCGTGAAGACACTTGATAATTCAGGCAGGCAGGGCGCAGGCACGACTTGGGAATCGTCCAACTTCATATGGATGGTAGTCCACGGATTCTGGTATTGGTTCTGCCCGGACGCGATGCAAAGCCTTGCGCCAAATGCAGCCGGAATATCGTCAGGCGCATACGGTGGAACTGCATTCGACGTTTCGAGGACAAAATATATGACAATGGGGCCATCCGTAATGTTCTTCGATTCGTGCATAACCGCAAGGACTGATGGGCTGAAAGCATACAACACGCTCTCGACGGCATTCATGCACGCAGGTGTCAACGCATACGTCGGCGGAACGCGCTCGATGTACGGCCCGGCCCTGAACAGCCCAGTTCTGCCCATTCCATACCCCATGCTGGACAAGGACGCAAAGCTCGGCTCGTACATGGCCAAGGTGTTCTTCAGCAGGCTGGCCGGATATATAGTCAGCGATGTGCACACAGAGGCGCTTGCAATCGGCGTCTGGCCTTGTGACATGGACATCGGGCATGCGATGCTTCTGGCAAGAAACGATTATGCCGCCCAGACCGGCCTTAAGGCCGACGACACGATATGCACCATGAGCGCCGTTGTTCTCTACGGCGACCCGGCATTCAATCCATACGAATCCAATCACGAGGGCGGGCTTGCGCTGCCTTAACTTGCGGCATTTTTCTTCATTTCATTTTTTTTTGATTTTGAAAGTTTGCCAAAAATGGAAAGAGCCGGAAAATAAAAAATCAGATTGTCTTATAATCAGGGACGCGGCCCAAAACCATTCCGCCAAGCGAAACAGGAGGTATCTTCTGCGCCAGGCTCTTGGCCCATTCCAGTTTCTTCTCGTTGTCGGCATATATGCTGTAAACGAGCTCGCCTTTCTTGACTTGGTTTCCCTGTTTTTTGTGGAACAGCATTCCCGCGCCCTTGTCCTTGGGAGCGCCCGCCATTCGGCAGATCTGGATGACTGAATAATTGTCGATTTTCTCGACGTATCCATCTTCCTGCGATAGCACGTCGAACTTGAACTGGCCGACTTTTATCTGGTCCGAAGTCACGCTCGGGTCGCCGCCCTGCGCCTGTATTATTTCCTTAATCTTTGCAAGCGCTTTTCCACTCTTCAGCGTTTCCTCGGCAATCGCCCTTCCCTTTCCGCGCTCGGCCGCTCCAACCATTTCAAGCAGGATTCCCGCAAGCGAGCATGATTTTTCAATAAGACTGTTGGACACTGGTTTCCCCTCAAGCGCCATTAGCGCTTCCCTTGCCTCAAGCGCGGGCCCTATCGCCCTTCCAACTGGCTGGGAGCCGTAAGTGATAGCGCATTCGACTTTTATGCCCACCCGCCTTCCCAATTCCACAAAATCCTGCGCGAACCTGCGCGCGTCATCCTCCGTTTCAACCTTCACCCCGCGCCCGGTTGGCATATCGATCAGCAGATATTGGATTCCCGCCGCTTTTTTCTTTGCAAGAACGGATGCAAGCACCTGCCCCCTCGGGTCAAGCGAGAGTGGATATTCGGCGCGGATTATCTTGTCGTCTGCAGGCGCCATATTCACTCCTCCACCCCAAGCGAGCGTACCTCCGACGGTCTCGGCGATATGCTTTATCTTCTGTGCCGTGAGCGCAACCGGGGCAAGAACTTCCATGGTATCGGAAATCCCCGATGGGCTTGTGATTGCGCGCGACGACGTCTTTGGAATCGTGACGCCGTTTGCCGCAACTATTGGTATTGTGAGCAATGCATACTTGTTCCCGGGAACTCCGCCTATGCTGTGGACATCCACGATTGGCGATTTGTCGAACGTTATTTTCTCGCCGTTTTCCACCATCGCGTCTATCATGTTTACTATTTCGTCAGAATCCATTTCGCGGATTGAGACCGCAGTCACGTATGCCGAAAGCTCGATGTCGGAAAGATTGTTGTTTACGACGTCCTTTATGATTGAATATATTTCATCTCTCGAAAGCTTCTGGCCAGTAATCTTTTTCTTTATGAATTTCAGCGAAGCGGGTTTTTCGCCGAGCAATACGTTGACTTCCTCCCCTTCGGCAAGCCCCATCTCGTGGCGCGCTTCAGTGAAAACCCCGATCTCGCCCTTCTTTATCATCGAATCCGTGGTATTGGCAACGCAAATAAGCGAACCCTTGTCCGAAGAAATCTTGATTCTGTCAAGCGGATGGACGCCAAGCTCGTTTGCGTCTTCGACGTGCAGCAAAGCCTCGTATGCTCCCTGCTTCATGTCTATTAGGCGGACCTTGAACATAATTATAGATATGCGGTTTGATTTTATATCGTTGCCTATTTACATATCGCCACCTTTATTTAACTCCGTCAGATTCCAGAACAATGGCCGAATTAAGCTTTTCCGAGAAGAAAGTGCTTCTCGCAATCAAAGAACTTGGCGCAGGGGCCTCTATCCAGCAGATAAGGGAAAAAGCAGGGCTGGAAAAAGTAGAGGAAGCGTCAAGCGCCGCATCGTGGCTCCAGACAAAGGGGCTTGTTCAGATATCTGAGAAAATCACAAAATTCATTTCTTTGGGCGCTGAGGGAAAAGCATTCTACGAAAATGGACTGCCCGAGCGCCGTGCTCTCTTGCTAGTTTCAAATGGCGGAAAGACGATGAAGGATCTTTCCGATGAAATGAAAGGGGAAACCCAGATCGCCCTCGGCTGGCTCAAGCGAAAGGGCTGGGTCGTTCTTGGAAAAGAGCTTGTTTTGACTGATGCGGGCAAAAGGGCAATATCCGAAGCAGGTGCAGACGAATGGACTATTGAAAAACTTTCGGAAGGGCCCGCTGAAGCATCGGCGCTTGACGCAAACGTGATTGCACTTCTTAAATCCCGCCAGAATGTAATTGAGGAAAAAGAGACCGTTGAACGAACATATTCGCTTACAGCCGAAGGCAAAAAACTCGCTTCTTCCGGCCTTGACATGAAAGAGCAAGTTTCACAGCTTACGCCCGAGCTAATTCAATCCGGCAAGTGGCGCGAGGTTGAACTTCGAAAATATGACGTGAACACATTCGCGCCCGCGGTTTATCCGGGCAAGAGCCACCCGCTCAGGCAGACGATAGACGAAATCCGCGAGATTTTCCTCCAGATGGGATTCACGGAAATCGACGGCGATTTCGTAGAGTCGGCATTCTGGGATATGGATGTTCTCTTTGTCCCGCAGGACCACCCGGCGCGCGAAATGCAGGACACGTTCTACCTTTCAAATCCTAAGGCGATGCCAGTAGACGACGACCTGCTTGTAAAGAAAGTGAAGAAAATCCACGAAACCGGCGGAAATACGGGCTCAATCGGCTGGGGCGGGACGTGGAGCAAGGAAAAAGCCCAGCGCGGAATGCTCCGAACCCACACAACTGTGGAAACAATCCGCCATCTTGCACAGCACGCCGAGCCGCCGGTAAAGGCGTTCATGATTGGCAAAGTCTTCCGCAGGGAGGCGATAGACTTCAAGCACCTTGCCGAATTCCACCAGATTGAGGGCATTGTGATGGAAAAGAAGGCGAGCCTGAAAATGCTTCTTGGGATGATACGCGAGTTCTACAGCCGCATGGGCTTCAAGGACGTGCGCTTCCGCCCGGGATATTTCCCATACACCGAGCCGTCGATGGAAATAGAAGTGATGCTCAACGGCAAATGGATGGAGCTTGGAGGCAGCGGAATTTTCAGGCCGGAAGTGGTTGCGCCATTCAAGATAAGATACCCGGTTCTCGCATGGGGCATGGGGCTTGAGCGCCTTGCGATGCTGCGCCTGGGATTATCAGATATCCGCGACCTTTACATCAGCGACATGGACTGGCTGAGAAAGGCGCCGATACGGTAGTTCAGGCAAATTTTATATAGTGTTTTTTCATATTCCTAATGGGTGAAAAAAATGGAAATCCCAGCACCAGAATATGAGGCCCCGTCGAGAGGATGCTCCGCGCTTTGCGCAAACATGTGCCTGCCCGGCAAGATAGGATTTATGGCAACCGGGCCGTTCAACATGATAGAGCTATCTTAAGACCAGAGGAACCTATATCTATTTTTTCTCGGCGGACGGCGGTTCCGCATTTACCCGCGGATCATTTGTTTGAATGGTTTATGATTGCATGAATGAATTATACTCTTTGCTCAGCCCATCGGTTATTCTGAAACTGGAGCCTAAAAGGTCAGTTCTAATAGATCTCGGAAGAAATGGGGAAACGCGATTCATCAACGAAAGCGCATCAATAATTCTTTCCAGTTCCGACGGCGAGAAATCGCTGTCAGAAATAGGCGCCATTCTGGCAAAAGAGTACGACGGTTCGGCGGAAGACGGCCGAAATCTAGCCGAAAAATTCTTAAAAACGTCGGCTGAAAATGGTCACGTTTTGCTGCTAAAGCAACCGGCCAAAAAGCAGATACGCGTGACCGGCACTAGAGAATATCCTACTCCAATAAGCGCATCGCTCGAAGTTACAATGAGATGCAATTTGAAATGCAGGCACTGCTATGCCGAAGCGGGAGCGCCAAAAGGAAGGGAACTGGATACCACGCATATGAAGGGCATAATGGACAAGCTGAAGCGGTCGGGGGTGCTTCGTCTTACGTTCACCGGAGGCGAAACTCTTCTAAGGGAAGACATATTCGAATTGCTAGAGTATTCGTCAAAGATGTTCTCGACACAGCTAATGACCAACGGCACTCTCATAACCCCAAAGATTGCGGAAAAAATTGCAGGGCTGCGCGTTCCGGTGCAAATAAGCATTGACGGCTCGAAAGCGGAAACGCACGATTTTATACGGGACGTGCCCGGTTCGTTCGAAAGCGCTCTACACGGCGTAAGGATGCTTTCCAAAAAAGGCGTTTTCGTGATATTGGCGATGCTCGCCACACCTTTTAATCTCCGCGAGATAGAGGATACTGTAAAACTGGCCATAGGATCCGGAGCGAAGGGCTTCCGTCTGGGGGCGCTCACGACGGTAGGCAGGGCCAAGGACCTTGGATGGAGCCTTACGCTGGAACAGTTTGAGAAATCCCAGAGAATAATGGAATCAGTCCACCTGAAATACAAGGACAAAATCTGGATACAGACCGGCGAAAGCGGGATAACCGGAGATGAGGCGCCGCACGACGAGAGCGCTCCTGCGGGGAATTGCGGAGCCGGGCACTTGAACGTCGCCATATCGCCAGAAGGCGTCGTCAGGCCTTGCATCATAGGAGCAGACTCTGCCATGGAAATTGGCAATATAGATACGATGGAACCGGAACAAATCTGGAAATCCGCCAAGGTAAAATTTTATTCGGAAATTAAGGCCCCCAATCGGTCAATCTGCGGCGACTGCAAGGAACTTGTTTTCTGCAATGGCTGTTTCCTCAAAGGGCACGTTTCGAAGGAGTCTGGAATTGATTGCAGGTGGCACGGAAGCGAAATGGCCGGAAAGTCCATGGATTGAATATTTTTGCTCAATTGAGCAATAATTAAATAGCGCGTTGTGATATTGCAATGCGATAGCATGCGGATTCGCCTTGGAAGACCGAAGAAGGAAAGAAATCTCGCGGTTGCGCCGAAAGCCGAAAAATTCTCGCCGGATTGCGCACCGGCAGGCATAGTCCGCATCTCCGCCGATGAACTCGAAGCCCTTCGCCTCGCAGACCTTGAAAAACTCACGCAGGAAGAATGCGCCGAAAAGATGGGCATATCGCGCCGCACTTATTGGAACACGCTGAAAAACGCTCGCGAAAAGATCGCAGGTGCGTTGATTTTTGGAAAGGAGATTCGAATTGGAGGCGCCGATTAAATGGTGAAAATCCGCGTTGAATTCAATCCGATGCCGCTTGAGATGGCATCAAGCACGGACAGAAGCGCCGCCGCCAAGTTGCGCTCGCTGCAATCATTCGTCGAATTTATGAAAAGTCTATCGCTTCGATGCGACGGCGCCGAAGTCGAAATCGTGAATCTCGCGCAGGATGCAGATAAAATCCCCCGGGGGGAGGAATCGCGGTGGGAACCCCACGTATATTTCGACGGAAAACTCGTTTTTGACAGGATGCCCGGCGCAGCCGAGATGCATGAGTCGATTGCAAAATCCGGCGTACGCTCAAAGGTTTACAAGCCAGCAAAAGAGCCGCGCCTGCGAATCGTGGTCTACTACAATTCGTTCCCTGTGCGCCTGGGCGGATGCATGGGTCCGGTATATCCAGAACTCAGCATGTCGCCCAAATGGGCCGTTGAAAGATGGCAGGAGGCGTTCTACGAGGCGGCAAGCGATTTCGATGAAGTTTCCCTGGAGGTCGCGGACATTTCATTGATGCGCTATTCAGATATTCCGGATTTCGCGCAGAGCATCAAAAGCCTGATTGTGGTAGCATTCAACGGCAAGCCCGTATTCCATCCGGACCGGGACAGCAAAATGCCTGGAAAGCAGGAATTGCAGAAAGAAATAGAGAGGTGGTTGAATGAGCGATGAAAAAGGAATAGAAGTTAAAAATCTCTGGAAATACTATGACAAGTTTTGCGCAGTCGAATCCCTGAACCTTGAGGTGCGTTCCGGGGAAATCTTCGGGCTTTTGGGCTCAAATGGCGCGGGCAAGAGCACGACAATAAAATCCATAGTCGGGCTTACTTCCCACGACAAGGGCGAGATATTGATTTGCGGAATTGACGCAGATGCGCATCCGATCGAGGCAAAGTCAAAATTAGGATATATACCGGAAAATCCTGCTTATTACGGCAGGCTCAAAGGGCGCGAATTTCTGAACCTTTGTGCCTCCATTCGCGGCAATGGCAGGGAAAAGATAAATTCACTGGCTGAGAAATTCGGCGTTGCGGACAAACTTGACGAGCAGATTTGCACATATTCAAAGGGAA